>NZ_JBUEQR010000039.1:0-96060 GCF_054968985.1 Streptococcus sp. 1F3
TCTGAAACAGATTCACTTACAGATTCTGAGATAGACTCTGATACTGATTCGCTTACAGATTCTGAGATGGACTCTGATACTGACTCGCTTACAGATTCTGAGATGGACTCTGACACAGACTCGCTTACAGATTCTGAGATGGATTCTGACACAGATTCGCTTACAGATTCTGAGATAGACTCTGATACTGATTCGCTTACAGATTCACTTACGGATTCTGAGATGGACTCGGATACGGACTCGCTTACTGATTCTGAAATAGATTCTGAAACAGATTCGCTTACAGATTCTGAGATGGACTCAGAGACTGACTCACTTACTGATTCTGAGATAGATTCTGATACTGACTCACTTACGGATTCTGAGATAGATTCTGATACTGACTCGCTTACTGATTCTGAAATAGATTCTGACACAGATTCGCTTACAGATTCTGATACAGACTCACTTACAGATTCTGAGATAGATTCTGATACAGACTCGCTTACTGATTCTGAAATAGATTCTGACACAGATTCGCTTACAGATTCTGAGATGGACTCTGACACAGACTCACTTACAGATTCTGAGATGGATTCTGATACTGACTCGCTTACAGATTCTGAGATAGACTCTGATACAGATTCACTTACGGATTCTGAGATGGACTCTGATACTGATTCGCTTACAGATTCTGAAATAGATTCTGACACAGACTCACTTACAGATTCTGAAATAGATTCTGACACAGACTCACTTACAGATTCTGAGATGGATTCTGATACTGACTCACTTACGGATTCTGAGATGGATTCTGATACAGATTCGCTCACTGATTCTGAGATGGATTCTGACACAGACTCACTTACAGATTCTGAGATGGATTCTGATACTGACTCGCTTACAGATTCTGAGATGGACTCTGATACTGATTCGCTTACAGATTCTGAGATGGATTCTGATACAGACTCACTTACAGATTCTGAGATAGATTCTGATACAGACTCACTTACAGATTCTGAGATGGACTCTGATACAGATTCGCTCACTGATTCTGAAATGGACTCTGATACGGATTCGCTTACAGATTCTGAAATAGATTCTGACACAGATTCGCTTACAGATTCTGAGATGGACTCTGATACTGATTCGCTTACAGATTCTGAGATGGATTCTGATACAGACTCACTTACAGATTCTGAGATGGATTCTGACACAGACTCACTTACAGATTCTGAGATGGACTCGGAAACAGATTCACTTACAGATTCTGAGATGGACTCTGATACTGACTCGCTTACAGATTCTGAGATGGATTCTGATACAGACTCACTTACAGATTCTGAGATAGATTCTGATACAGACTCGCTTACGGATTCTGAGATGGATTCTGATACAGATTCGCTCACTGATTCACTGATGGATTCTGAAACAGATTCACTTACAGATTCTGAGATAGATTCTGATACGGACTCGCTTACAGATTCTGAAATGGACTCGGATACCGACTCGCTTACAGATTCTGAGATGGACTCGGATACTGACTCGCTTACAGATTCTGAAATAGATTCTGACACAGACTCACTTACAGATTCTGAAATAGATTCTGACACAGATTCGCTTACAGATTCTGAGATGGACTCTGACACAGACTCACTTACAGATTCTGAGATGGATTCTGATACTGACTCGCTTACAGATTCTGAGATAGACTCTGATACAGATTCACTTACGGATTCTGAGATGGACTCTGATACTGATTCGCTTACAGATTCTGACACAGATTCGCTTACAGATTCTGAGATGGATTCTGATACAGATTCACTTACGGATTCTGAGATAGACTCTGATACTGACTCGCTTACAGATTCTGAGATAGACTCTGATACAGATTCACTTACGGATTCTGAAATTGACTCCGATACTGACTCGCTTACAGATTCTGAGATAGATTCAGAAACTGATTCGCTCACTGATTCTGAGATGGATTCTGATACAGATTCACTTACGGATTCTGAGATAGATTCAGAGACTGATTCGCTTACAGATTCTGAGATGGATTCTGATACAGATTCACTTACGGATTCTGAGATGGATTCTGACACAGATTCGCTTACAGATTCTGAGATAGACTCTGATACTGATTCGCTTACAGATTCTGACACAGATTCGCTTACAGATTCTGAGATGGATTCTGATACAGATTCACTTACAGATTCTGAGATAGACTCTGACACAGACTCGCTTACAGATTCTGACACAGATTCACTTACAGATTCTGAGATAGACTCTGACACAGACTCGCTTACAGATTCTGACACAGATTCGCTTACAGATTCTGAGATGGATTCTGATACAGATTCACTTACGGATTCTGAGATAGACTCTGATACTGACTCGCTTACAGACTCTGAAACTGATTCGCTTACGGATTCTGAGATGGATTCTGATACAGATTCACTTACGGATTCTGAGATGGATTCTGATACAGATTCACTTACGGATTCTGAGATAGACTCTGATACTGACTCGCTTACAGATTCTGAGATGGACTCTGATACTGACTCACTTACAGATTCTGAAACTGACTCTGATACTGATTCTGAGATGGATTCTGAGATAGATTCTGAGATGGACTCTGATACTGATTCGCTCACTGATTCTGAGATGGACTCTGATACTGACTCGCTTACAGATTCTGAGATAGACTCTGATACTGACTCACTTACAGATTCTGAGATAGATTCAGAGACTGATTCGCTTACGGATTCTGAAATGGATTCTGATACAGATTCACTTACGGATTCTGAGATGGACTCTGATACTGACTCGCTTACAGATTCTGAGATAGACTCTGATACTGACTCACTTACAGATTCTGAGATGGACTCTGACACAGATTCGCTTACAGATTCTGAGATGGATTCTGATACTGACTCACTTACAGATTCTGAGATAGACTCCGATACTGACTCGCTTACAGATTCTGAGATGGATTCTGATACAGATTCACTTACGGATTCTGAGATAGACTCTGATGCTGACTCGCTTACAGATTCTGACACAGATTCTGATACAGATTCTGATACAGATTCACTTACGGATTCTGAGATGGACTCTGATACTGACTCGCTTACAGATTCTGAGATGGACTCTGATACTGACTCACTTACTGATTCTGAGATAGACTCTGACACAGACTCGCTTACAGATTCTGAAATTGACTCTGATACTGACTCGCTTACAGATTCTGAGATAGACTCTGATACTGACTCGCTTACAGATTCTGAGATGGATTCTGATACAGATTCACTTACGGATTCTGAGATGGACTCTGATACTGACTCGCTTACAGATTCTGACATGGACTCAGACACAGACTCACTTACGGATTCTGAGATGGATTCTGACACAGACTCACTTACTGATTCTGAAATAGATTCTGACACAGACTCACTTACAGATTCTGAAATAGATTCTGACACAGATTCGCTTACAGATTCTGATACAGACTCACTTACAGATTCTGAGATGGATTCTGACACAGACTCACTTACTGATTCTGAAATAGATTCTGATACAGATTCGCTCACTGATTCGCTTACGGATTCTGAGATTGACTCAGAGACTGACTCGCTTACAGATTCTGAGATAGACTCTGACACAGACTCGCTTACAGATTCTGAAATGGACTCTGATACAGATTCGCTCACTGATTCTGAGATAGACTCTGATACTGACTCACTTACAGATTCTGAAACTGACTCTGATACAGATTCGCTCACTGATTCTGAGATAGACTCTGACACAGACTCGCTTACAGATTCTGAGATGGAGGTGCTGACTGATTGCGATTGGGACTTAGATGCCGATTCGCTTACAGACTGGGACTTAGACGTCGATTCACTCAAGGATTGAGACTTGGAAACCGATTGGGATTTAGAAGTCGATTCGCTCAAGGATTGAGACTTGGAAACCGATTGTGATTTAGAAGTCGACTCGCTCAAGGATTGAGATTTAGAAACCGATTGGGATTTAGAAGTCGATTCGCTCAAGGATTGAGACTTGGAAACCGATTGAGATTTAGAAGTCGACTCGCTCAAGGATTGAGACTTGGAAACCGATTGGGATTTAGAAGTCGACTCGCTCAAGGATTGAGACTTGGAAACCGATTGAGATTTAGAAGTCGACTCGCTCAAGGATTGAGACTTGGAAACCGATTGAGATTTAGAAGTCGACTCGCTCAAGGATTGAGATTTAGAAACCGATTGGGATTTAGAAGTCGATTCGCTCAAGGATTGAGACTTGGAAACCGATTGGGATTTAGAAGTCGACTCGCTCAAGGATTGGGATTTAGAAACCGATTGAGATTTAGAAGTCGACTCGCTCAAGGATTGAGACTTGGAAACCGATTGGGATTTAGAAGTCGATTCACTCAAGGATTGAGATTCAGATACTGAGTTAGCAATTGACTCACTCAAGGACTGAGATTGGGAGACTGACTTAGAAGTCGACTCACTCAAGGATTGGACCTGAGATTTTGAAGTAGAAGTGCTCTCTGACTCTATCTTATTGATAACATCAGCCTTGACCCGACCAGAACTGATGGAGCTGATAGCCGTTCCTGAACCATTTGAAACAACATGAACTCCTCCAGCACTACCATATGTCCTGCTCGCATCCTCTTTATAAGCGCTTGATAAGTCCTTTGTAATAGAACCTACAATTTGGAAACCAAAGTTATTCTTTAGATCTGCTAAATCACCATTATAGGTGGTCGTAAAAGTGATCAGTTGCGGACCATAAGGTCCTGTCGGAGAAACGGTTCGATACTGGTATTGATTGCTTAGTCTAGTTGCCGTAATTCCGTTTACCTTTACGTTAATAGGAGTTCCAATTTTATCCCCACCAAAGCGAATAAACACTCCGGTATAGGTATTCCCTGAGTTCCAGTCCGAACGCCCCGTAGGGGCAACTGGGTTATACGTAACCGACCATTCAATTGTCTTTGTCTCTCTGTCATAGACAATTTTCAAGTTAGAAAGGAGTTGCTGTGGAGTCTGCGTTCCGCCCCCTGTTGCATTTGACCATTTTTTCTCACGAACATCAGTAAGGTCTCCCAGATTGATCGTTACCTTTGAACCACTTGCCGTAGCTCTGAAACCTGACCCGTTAAGACCTAATTCCTCATAGGTCTTCCCATGTTCAGCTGGACGAGACATAATTGAAGTGAGGCGAAGGCGTTCTGATCCATCGTTTGCAGTTGTCACCGCATAAGTCAAACCATTGCTTGCAGTGATGTAATTTCCATTTCTAGTACCAGAAGCTGTTACTTTTTCAGAGACCCGTTTCTGAATAGAGCTATCTGTCGCTGCAATGATACTCTGCATCACATTCAACTGTTCCAGTGATGGGTCGGTGCTACTTACAACACCTTGTGCTTGGAGTAAGAGGGCGTAGGCAGCTGCCAAATCATCCAATTCCAAACTTTCAGCTGCTGCAAGCGTTTGCTTCAAATCACTAATTGCAACCGTTAGATTCCTAGTAGCCACTTTCTTTTGATTTGCAAGGTCTGCTGGGCTAGCCTTCTCTTCTACCTTCTCATCAGCTTTAGGAGTAACAGTTGTTTCTTTATCACGAGACACCTCTGACTCACTTGCTACTGTGCTAGTTGATACTGATTCACTTAGCGAACTTGAACTGGAGCCTGAAAATGATTCACTAGCTGAAATTGACTCGCTGACCGACTCGGAAACAGATTCACTAACCGATTCTGAGATAGATTCTGATACAGATTCGCTCGCAAGAATAGAAATTGATTCACTAGCTGCTAATGATTCACTCGTTGATTGAGAAAGTGATTCGGACTCTTTTACAGACTGCTGATCTATTTCTTCTACTACTGCTTTCTCGTCAACCGTTTCCTCTACAGTTGCAGACGGGCTCGTCAAGGCGACCTCATCCGTTCCTACAACGGTCGTAGTTGTTGTTTCAGTTGCAATCACTGTATCGTCTGCATAGACATCGTCTGTCAGACTTATACCACCAGCCATAGCACCTAGAGCTGCCGCTCCCTTTAAAATCGTTGTTGCTGAGATATTACCACGAGATAGGCAATCCACATTGACTGTCTTTTCAACTGAACCACCACGGATTAAGCGAATCAGACCAATCTGAGACATAACTGTACGGACCCAGTGTTTCCCAGACTTATGCATTTTCACACGTGTCTTACGGGACGACTCGCTGTAACCGTCTCTATTGAATTTGTTACTCATTCAAACTCCCTTTACTTAAGATTTTTGACGCTAAAAGCGTATTTTAACATTATACCACCCCCCCCCCGAGATTTCAAATAATTTGATTGTTTTTTTTGTATAAAATACGTAAATTTTCTATGTACTTTTGCTTTTTCATCTTGGCTTACGCTCTAAAATCGCATTTTGCTTATATATAAATATACTTCTATGTGAAATTTCCTATCTTTTTTACAAAAAATCATAACCACCCTGTAAAAGGTGGTTATGTTAAATTATAGTTTGTGAAATTATTCTCAAATATTACTGCTGCCATTTTTCTAAAATCATCAATTTTTGGAGGCATTTCTGATATTCTTGCATCTTTCCTGCTTGCAAAAAACCATCTTTATGCATGTGTAGTCGCCAGCGATAGGCACGTAGTTCAGCTCCGATATCAAAACCAAGCATCGAAAGCATCGTTACACGTTCTTCAATGCTTTTTAAAGGATAAACAGAGGCTAAGTCAACCGTCTTCGTCACGCTAGTTGATCGTTTTCGGTGATAATAAAGCGCTGTATTGGAATAGACAATCTTATTTGCCATCAGATAGACCTTCCATGTCGTTAAATCATCTTCTACCTTTTCATCTTCTGGGTAGACGATATTCTCAAAGAGGCTGGTCTTATAAAGCTTACACCAAGGAACTGTAAAACACTGGCTAAAGGCAAACTTCCCTTCATATTGGAGGGCGAACCATTCTTTGGGATGGTAGACTTTCTGATAAGCATCTCCTGCTGTCAAGTGAAATCGAAAAGCCTGGCGTTCATCATCAAATTCTGTAAAATTCGCAATCGCAATATCACTATCCGTTTCTTTTAAAGATTGGTACAAGTACTCAATATGATGAAGTTCCAACCAATCGTCATTATCCACGAATAAGACATAGTCACCAGTGATCAGAGGGAGGGCTGTATTTCTAGCAGCACCTACACCACTCCCACCCAACTTCTTATGTACCACACGGATTCGAGGATCCATCTTTCGATAGCTCTCACATAGGCTAGCCGATCCATCTGTAGAACCATCGTTAATCAAAAGAATCTCTAAATTCTGATAGGTCTGTCCGACAATGCTATCTAGGCAGCTTTTTAAATAAGGTCCTGCATTAAAAATCGGAACAATTACAGTCACTTTTTCCACCCTAGTTCTCCTTTTGATGCTGTTCAATCAAGTCTAATTTGGTAGTCAAGTCCTGATACAGTTGGATCTGACCAGCTCTTAGGCTATCAGCCTGGCATTTTTTTAATCGCTTGATATATGAATCCACATGCTCTCTTACATCATAGCCTAGGGTCACCAAAAGAGCAATCCTCTCCTCAGCATTGCTAATCATGCTGCGAATATCATCGAGCATGCCATTCCGTGATAAGCCTTCGCTACGCTGTGAGTAATAATAGGCACCCTGATTGATAAAGGCAATTTTCCTCGCTTTCAAGTACAATTTATAAATGGTTGCATCATCTTCTCTTAAGCGTCCGACTGGAAATACAATTCCATCAAATAATTCTCGTTTGAACAACTTCAAGGGGGAGAAAGTAAAGGTCAAGTATAGATTGTTCTTGGCTGTATTTTCCTGATTGAGCCATTCTTCAACTGTATAAACCTGTTCAAAATACATTTCTTTCGTGATTGAAAATAGAAAACTTTTTCGTTCTTCATTAAAAGAATTAAAGTTACAAATGGAAATGTCTGCCTCATTTTTTACCAAAGCTGTGTGCAGGTTCTCCAGATAGTCTGCCTCTACAAAGTCATCGGAATCAACAAAGGTAATATAAGAGCCCTGTGCCAATTCAACCCCTCTGTTTCGCGCCGCTGAAGGGCCTGCATTTTCTTGATGAATGACACGAATGCGGCTATCCTTACTCGCGTACTCTTCACAAATCAGGGCGCTACTATCTGTAGAGCCATCATTAATCAATAAGAGTTCAAAATCTGTATAGGTCTGCTTCAATAACGAATCCAAGCAGCGCTTTAGATAAGACTCTACATTGTAAACAGGTACAATGACACTAATAGTTTCACAAGCTATCACCACTTCCTCCTCTTTTCTTTGCTCAATCCCCACAGTCGCCACAGTTTGACGCTCATAAGCATCATCTTGTTCAAACTCAATAGCATCATCCCAGTTAAATTCTGCTGTATGCTTGTGCTTTAACTTGACCTTATGCTGGGCCTTCATCTGGTACCACTCATATTCTGAATCAATGTGTCCTAGATCAATCGCTTGATAACCACGTTTCATCAAATCGTAGGCTAGAACTTTTGCAGTCGGTCCCAGCATCAAAATTACTAATTTGCCCTCTATATGCTCTAAGATTCGTTCCATGATTTCATCGTAATCATCAAAGGCATTTCTTGATGGGCAAACAATGCGAGAAACAGAAGCTGCATTCGCAAATAAATCATTTCCTATACCCGAACGAGACGTCTCTCCTTCTACCAATAAAATATCACGATCCTGCCACACATTTCGAATAGCTGTAAAATAGATGTCAGAAAGAGACTTATCTTCTAAATCAATATAAGGACGGGATAAGAAAGTAGATCCATACCAGTCAGACTGGCATTCTTCTTGATAAAAATTTCCATATTTCTCAAAGTGGGATTTCCAGAAAAATTGTGCATTCTGATTATACCGTTCAATCTTTTGAAAAACATCTGGCAAACAAACTAATAACTTCTCGTTACTTGGTTGATCTAGTATCAATTTTAAGGCTAGAGCCAACTCTTCATCGTAATCTTGATAGGGAATACTCTCTCCATTGATAATATCAATCTCTCCATCACCGAACCGCACAACTGACGCTTGATGCTGTTCAATAAAACGCAAACTCTCCAAAATCGGAAGTACCTGAATCTCCGACAATTCTCTTTTTCTACTCACACAACACCTCAAATACTGCATTAACTAATAATTTTCGCGTGAAATATCCCTGGCGAAGCAAACGGTTAAAGGAACGAACATTCGCAACAATTTGCTGATATTGTTCCTCACTCATTCCTTGGATTTTTTCGATAACTTCTTCTAGGGAATCTACGACAAAGCCAATTTTATTCTTTTCAATAATCTCTTGATTAGCGATCCCTCTTTGGACAAACACGGGAATACCTGCAGTCAAAAAGGTTCCTAGTTTATGTGGACAATACAACTGTTGATACGCCTTATCATGGTCATCCATCCAAACCAAACCAAAACCACCCCTAGATAATTCCAACAATAGCTGGTCATCTGGCATGTAAGAATGATGAACAACTTGCTCAGGTAAGCTATCTCCTTTTCGAGCGTACAAGTGTAATGGAAGTTCATACTCCCATTTCGTTACAAAACTAAAACGCTCTGGGTCTCCTGGAAAATGAATGGTTTTAAGAAATTCTGCCGGAAGAGAGGTGATACTAGTTGGATGATCCCACATCCCTTGGACAAGGGTCTTTTCAACGATTAAGCCATACTCGCGCAACTGGTCAATCATTGCTTGGCTCGGTGCGATAATCATATCAGCTTGATTATAGTACTGAATGGTCCGCTCCATTAGGTAAAAATTTCCTTCAAACATCAAGGGAACTACATCATGAATGAAAATGATGATTTTGATGTCATACATTTTTAATTTTTCCATGACCTTTTCATCAAATGCTGTCGTATTCCAAGTCGGCGTTTGAAAAATCACGATATCACCTTGATGAAGACCTGCCACAATTCCATCTAGCCGCTTATTGAGCTCACTAGGGCTATCAGATGCCATTTGATAGCAGTAAATCCCTAATTCTCTATAGCCTAACGATTGTGCAATATCGGTCACCATATTTTGTGCAAAGGAGGCTGTACCTGCTATCCCATTGATATTGGTAATGTAGACTCTCATATTCATTTCCCATACTTTTCTAACAATTTTAGTCGAAACTCTAGTTTCTTATACTCTGCAATATTACCTGTCCTTAGCTCGCTATCACGGTTCAATTGGGCACGCCACTTATAGGCTGCCACTTCCTTTGACAAATCAAATCCAAGCAAGCTCAAGACCTCTAAACGTTCTGCGACTGGTTGTGCCGAAAAAACAATTGAGGGATCTGCCGTCTGGGTCAAACTTCCTGTATTGACACGATAAAGATAACTTGATCGGTGCATATAGGCAATCCTATCTGCTATGAGATAGGTCTTCCAGGTTGTCCAATCATCATCTGTATGCTTATCAGTCGGGTACAATATCGTTTCAAACAGCGATGTTTTATATAATTTACACCAAGGTACTGTAAAGCAAAGGCTCAAATTATTGCCCTGACCATACTGAAAGGCAAACCATTCCTCTGGCGTATAGACCTTTTCATAATAATCATTTTCTACAATATGGAGATTGTAACGCCCTGTCTCCTCAATATACTGTGTGAAATTGGCAATAGCAACATCACTATTGGTCCGAACAAGCAAATCATACAAATCCTCAATATGATTGGGATCAATCCAATCGTCACTGTCAACAAAAACAAGATAGTCCCCTGTCACCATGTTCAAGGCGCTGTTGCGGGCTGCACCAATCCCCTCATTTTGCTTCTTGTGAAGCACCCGAATGCGACTATCCTGCATACGTAACTGTTCGATTATCAAGGCAGTCCCATCCGTTGAGCCATCATTGATAACAAGAATCTCCAAATGGCTGTACGTCTGCTTCATAATACTTTCCACACATGCTTTAAGATACTGCTCCCCATTATATACAGGAACTACGACACTAATTTTCTCCATTTTTCCTACCTTATCCATTATTCATTTACAAGATCTCTGTTCGACGCTATTTTAAAATAGCGAACCTCTAGATAAATCACTTCCATTATACTGCTAAATAGGACTACTTGCAATATCTTAGAACTTATATCACAATTTATTCCTATGCTACTCCTTTAAATCAGTGGCAAAAGGTTCAGCTGGAGCCTAGAGTTTGAGTAATGAAAAAATCTATGAAAATCAACTGCTATCTGTTGGTTTCGAACGTAATGTTGATGCTTATACTCAATAAAAATCAAAAGTAGACTAGCTTTCACAATTAAGAATTGTGAAAAGTTGGAAATAAGATTAGTACCGCTCATTTCCTTATAATCGAAGCCGAAGGTAGAACGAGCCTTCACCAAGGCAAGTTGACGAAGGATCCTTTTGATTTTTAAAGAGTATTACTTTTCCTATTAGCCAAATAGGCTATCGATTATTAGCTCTAGGTCACTTCGTTCGTCTCGTTTTTCCATACCATCTTTGACTGCTAATACATGATCTGTAATGATTCCATCCACATCAGAATTGACAAATGTTTTTATTGATTCATCTGTATTAACAGTCCATACAACAACCTTTTTTCCCTTTGATTTTAGAAGGTCTACGTTATCGGGTGTCGCCTCACGCTCTTCCATAATAAGGTAGTCTCCTAGTAAATGTTCAATCTTTCCAATAGCAAAATAGTACAGGTAGCCCGACTGGATATCTGGGTAAGTTGTTTCTATATATTCAATCAACCGATAATCCAAAGACAATAACACAGCTTCCTCTTCCATATGTTCTGCCTTGATAAGAGAGACCATATCATCAACCATTTTGGTATCAGCTGTTCTGCCCTTTAATTCCATAAAGAGACCTATTTTTCCCTTAGCTACTTCAACTACTTCCTCGATTGTTGGTACTGGCTGTGCTACCTTATCTGGATCAAAATGATTTTTGATAGTCAAGGTCTTAATCTCAGCCAAGGTCATTTCTGAAGAAGCACGTGAATCACCAGCAACCCTTTGAAAATTCCCATCATGGTTTAAAATATAAAAACCATCCTTTGTACGTTGAATGTCAATCTCTGTCCAAGAAACGCCTTCTTTAGCTGCTGCTTCAATCCCTTCAAGAGTATTTTCTGCCCCTAAATCACCACCTCCACGATGGGCAATAATGGCAATGCCTTGTTGCTTTTGATTAAAAATATCATCGAAAAAGGTGGTGAGAAAGAAAGAGGAAAGAAGATTAAAGGCTAGTAAGAAAATCAAAACGACTGCAATGGTCACTTTACTTTGCCACCTGATTTTATGAGGGCGATTTTTTTCCCAAGCACGCGCTTTAACAGGTAGCCCCAATCGAACAGACTGTCCTTCCTTTTCATTATAGCAATAAAATAAATTGGTAAGGTTCAAAATAATGATTGGCGTCAATAGAAATGCTGAAAAAGCAAGGACTTGTCCCAAAGATAGAAGAATGAAGAAAAGCAAGAAGCGAAAATCCTGATGGTTGTCAGCTAATTGAACGAGAATCACTAGTAAGAGTCCAAAGAGGATAGCTGTCGGTATATAGATAGTCGCAAACCATTTAAGTAGCCCTAAAATGAAGTCTTTTAAAAACTGCCTACCATATTTTTTAGTTAAGTAAATAGACTGTTTTAAGGCATCAAGAGTCTTATTTCCCATTATTAAAATATAGTGAAACACGAAAATCAAACGATAACTAATATAGGTTAAAATGAGTAGAGTGATACTATAAAGGGATAGATACAAGGGACTATCATAAATCACTGAAGTAATAAAGTTAGGAATCTGAAAATCCTTCATCGGAGATACCGTAATCCCTATCCCAATCAGTGGAAAAATCAAAGAAATGTACATCATCATCGTCAGACCAGCTGGACTTAAAAATTGTTTGAGGGATTTTAAGCCAACCCAAACCATATGCCGAACGGTCATTTCAATCTTCCCCTCTCGAATCAAGGCACTAATCAAAATAAAGCTATTGATATCTAAGCCGATTAAAACAACCATCACCACTAAGGTTACAAGCATCAAACCAAGTCCATTGAAACTAAGTAAAAAGGATAGGAAATCACCACTTGAAAAAACGGTTCGTCCTGATTGCGCTAGAAGGTAATCTAGGATCATCCTATAAATAGGATAGATAAAAAGACTTAAGAGACCTTTGGTTAGCAACTGGTATTTAATGAATAACCAAGTAGTTCTTCCTTTGTAAGCCAAGGAGCTTGACACTTTTATAGTTGACATGTGGATTCTTCTCCTTCAAGTATTTGTCTTCAATTTATACAGTTTATCATAAAGAGGGAACTAATTTCAATAAAACGATTACGGATAGAACTATTTCTATCATTCAGACTTTCGCTCTGTAACATCACTGCTTTAAAATAGGAAGAAACCGTGTTCTAACTTCACTTGCCTTTCCTCGTCTATATTGGTTTTCTTTGCTTATTCACAATAAAAAAACTTGGAATCAGCAAAAAACTGCTTTTTCCAAGACTTTAGAACCTATATTCACAAGTAAAGTGCTTTTAAATAAAAAATATTGTTTTTTTAGGAAATACTGACTGTATATTGAAAAACGAACGATGACTAGCTTAAAAACACACCTTAGATGGGAGTGCTGACCTGTAAATACAGGTTCTTAATTTCTCTGTTCTTTTTAAAGGCTCTACCTGATGAGAAATCTATGATTATTTAGATTCCCTTTTATTCCCACCGTCTGAGGATAAGCTGCCCACTCCCTTGCATTCTCTCAACACAATAAAAATACTAAAGGGGCCGCTAGCCTACTTTCTGCTGAATTGCGTGCATTTGGGCATAGATGCCCTCCTTAGCTAGGAGCTCCTCATGAGTGCCCTGCTCGGCGATACGCCCTTTGTCCAGTACTAAAATCTGATCTGCATTTTGAATCGTGGACAGGCGGTGGGCAATGATAAAGGTTGTCCGTCCCTCCTTGACCACTTCCATGGCATGCTGAATAATCTCTTCTGTCTCCGTATCAATATGCGAAGTCGCTTCATCTAAAATTAAAATCTTAGGATCTGAGTACAAGGTACGGGCAAAAGCAATCAACTGCCGCTCCCCACTTGAAAATGCAGCCCCCTTTTCCACCACAGGCTCATCTATCCCTTTCTCTAATCGTCTCAGTAAATCCTTAGCGCCAACCTTTTCCAGAGACTGCAAAACCTTGTTGCGATCCATATCTTCCTCATTCATACTAACATTTGTTGCAATGGTGCCTGTAAATAAATACGGATCTTGAAGGACAATCCCCATATGGCTGCGGACACTTTCTCGTGCGTACTCTCTGATATTTTGCCCATCAATCCACACACCACCTTCTTGGGGATCGTAAAAACGGTACAGTAGATTCATAATAGAAGTCTTACCTGAGCCGGTATGACCTACAAGAGCAATGGTCTCACCTTTTTCAACTTCAAAGGATATGTCTTTCAAAATAGGCTTGTCTTTTTCATAGGCAAATTGAACTTGGTCAAAGACCACGCGACCGTCTGTAACAACCAAGCTAGCCTCACTATCATCTTCAACCGGCTCTTCCAACAAGGCTAGCAAGCGTTTTCCTGTCTCTAGAGAACGTAACATATTAGGAACCTGCTGGATTAAGCGCCCCATGGAATCAAATACATCGGCGATATAGTTAATGTAGACAAACAGAAGCCCCGCTGTTAACTGCCATTGACCTGCGAGGAAACGCTGACCAACGATGGTTAAGACTAGGGTAATGACCAGATACTTGAGAAATTCTGCCATATTCCAAGTCGCAATAGACTGGGCCCAGATGATTCGATTTTCTGCCTCTTTCATCTTATTCGTCGTCTCCTCAAAATCTTCCAAAATCGCCTCTTCTTGACCGTAAAGTTGAATCAAGCTAGCCCCATTCATGGTTTCATTCACCTTGGTATTGATCTCACTTCTGGCATCATAAAAATCTTTCATGGGCTGATCTGTCAAGCGTTTGTAGAAGATTTGTAAACCATAAAATCCCGGCAAAAGTACAAGTAATACTAGACCTAAGAGCGCATTCATATAGAAAATAATCCCATAGGTAAAAACAAGGCGAACCAAGTTATTAAAGATATAAACCAAGGTCGCATAAAACTGATTGCGCAGGGTTTCTGTATCGTTCACAATTCGCGTAGCAATTTTTCCTGCCGGCTTATCGTCAAAATAAGAGATGGGTAAACGCTGCATTTGGTCGTAGGCACGATTGCGTAACATCTCTGCAATCCGATTGGCACAATGCATCAAGATTCTTGTCGAAAGATAAAAGAAGAGTGCACCAAGTACATTTAAACCCATATAGATCGCTAATTGTATAAGAAAGTCTTCTCGGTGAAATGCCAACCCCTTGCTCAAATCTGTCACTGGTCCATCAATGATACCTTGTAAGAGGATAGGGGAGAGCCGGACCATGGTAGATCCTCCAAAATAGATGAAAATCCCTAGCCAAAACAGACCTTTGACATGGCGAATTTCTTTTAATAAGGTAATCATTATTTTCATCTTTCTTCCCCCTCCCGACTTTGTTGACGTTGATATTGCTCATAGTACCAACCCTCTTGTGCCAAGAGTTGTGCAGGTGTCCCTTCTTCGATAATACATCCATCTTCCAGAACCAAGACCCAATCCGCATGATGCACCGCAGATAAACGATGGGTCACAATAATATTGGTCTTTCCCTTTCGTTCCCGCTGAATATTTTCAATAATTTGACGCTCTGTCCTTGCATCAACTGCCGATAGGGAATCATCTAAGATAAGCAATTCCGGATTTCGTAAGAAGGCACGGGCAATCGAAATCCGTTGCTTCTGCCCACCTGAAATCGATACGCCTCGCTCCCCAATCATGGTCTCTATCCCCTCAGACATCCGCTCTAAGTCCTTGGTAAAATCTGCTGTCTCAATCGCTCGAATAATGTCATCCAACTGACTATCCCGTTTACCTAGGGCGATATTTTCACGAACGGTTTTAGAAAACAAAACATGCTCCTGTGGTACATAGCCAATTTTCTGTTCGATAGAAGACCGCTTGAAATCAAGCACTGATTGCCCATTTACGGTAAATCGTCCACTACCGATTGGATACTGACGCAAAAATTGACGAATCAAGGTGGTTTTTCCTGAACCTGTCTTTCCGACAATCCCAACTGTCTGACCAGCCTTCAAGGTCCAAGAAATCCCCATTAAGCTATTGCGCTCCGCTTGCGGATAGCAAAAATCGTAATTTTCAAAGGTCACTTCACCCAGAGTTCCCAACAAGTCTGTGCCGTCTTCTTCTAGGTCATCACCCGTATCCACCAACTCCTGTAATTTTGCAAAGGAGGTCTTTCCTGTCTGGTACACTAAGATAAAATCTGAAAGCATCCAAAAAGGCTCTAGAAGCGACACTGTATATAGTTGCAAGGCAATCACCTGTCCCAGCGTTACCTGACCCCTCTCTAAGAAAACAGCTCCCAACCATAAAATGAGAATGGTCGCAAGCCCCAATAAAATTGTCGTCAAAGGATTATACAAGGATTGAAGAGCCATGATCTGATCCCCACCACGCGCAAGCTTGCGGGTACTTTCTTGGAACTTGCGCTCCTGCCGTTCTTTTTTGCTATAGGCTCTCGTAACACGGATCCCCTCAACGACCTCCAAGACTTCATCGTTAAGACCCGAGACTGCTTCCCGGTTCACCTCAACTGCCTGTTCTTGCCGTTTGCCAACCATATAGATTGCCGTAACCAACACCGCCATCGGAATCAAAGCCACAAAACTAATCTGCCAAGAGATAAAAAACATGGTCGGAATGATAAAAGCAATCATTCCACCTGCATAGACGACAATCATGAGCCCATAACCCACCATGTCCATCAAACCCTCAACATCCGTTGAGAAGCGTGTCATCACATCACCCGAGCGAAATTTCTCATAAAACGGTGTCCTCATAGTGACCAACTTCTGAAAGGAACGTTGTTGCATATCAAATTTAAACTGTACCGATGACTGAAACAGCTTCAAATGCCAAATATAAGCCATTGCATACGTTAGGATGGTCACCCCTAGTAAAATCAGCATATCCTGTATTAGGTTGGCGGTCGTCAAGGTTCCCTGTCCAATCTTATCTACCAATCCTTGAATAATCCTTGTCGGCAACAATAAACAAGCATCGTAGACTATCAAGGTAAGTGCAATTAACAAGTACAACCACTTGTGCTGCCTTACGTACTGAATAATCAGTCCTATCATTATCTCCTCCTTAAATCCCTAAAAAAGCATACAAAAAACCCGAGATAGAACAGCTCCATCTCGAGTCCCTCAAGTCCACAAAAAGACACTAAGACCGATACTTAGAAAGGAGCCTATTCTGAAAAATACAACTAGTCATTACCACTTTGTTTTTCATTTTTGTTCTCCTTTCATCTTTTATGTATATACATCATTCTAACAGAATCTATCTGGATGTCAAGAATTACTTGACTTTTTTAGAAAATAATTTCAAGATTTCAAGAAATAGTTCTTTTTCGCTTCTCTTTCCTTAGCAACCACACCCACCTTGTGACAAGCAAGTGATTAGAAGCTACTCAAAACCTCTCTTCTAGCCACGAAAAGACCCTTGCAGAACTATACTCCAAGGGTCTTTACACGTTTTCATGCTAGTTGCCGGGATTGAACCGGCGACCTCATCCTTACCATGGATGCGCTCTACCGACTGAGCTAAACCAGCAATACTGTAACAGTATATCAGTAAATCCATCATTTGTCAATCACTCCTGTAAAATTTTTTATCTTTGTAAATTCCAATTTTTTATCTTAATAGTCAATATGGTATAGTCAATATGGTCCCTTGGTTTATAGTTACAATTGAACTGAACTCGGATTCAAAATAAATTAGAAAAAAGATAAACAGCTGTTCTGGCTTCAGCCGATTACAGCTGAGAATCCTTTAGAGAGAGGCTGAAAACCTAAACTGGAGCTTCTCTTCTTCCTGAAGTCTCCCCAACTTCTCTTGTAACTGCTCAAGCTGCTTTCGTGTCTTGTCAATCTCTGCTCGCTTACGAGCCACACGTTGCTCCGCCTGTCGTAATTTTGGCCTCATCGTTATTGTTTTTCTTATTCATACTCAATGAAAATCACATTCAGATTAGGCGACGCAGATGCAGATAGAACTAAGGTTCATCAAGTCAAGTCAACAACATCTGAATATGATTTTCGAAGAGTATGACTTGTTTTTCCAATAATGGCTTCCACCCTTTCCCCTACTGCTAGCTCGGTGCCGTCTGAAAGGACCAGAGACTGGATGTCATTGACTAAAAAGCCCTCCTCTGTCTCCGTATAGGTCAAGCGCAGGGTCGCAGTTCCTTGCTCGGTATAAGACTTGCCCTCACGCTGGTCCTTTTCCTCTAGAATGCTTTGGGAGTAATGAACTTGGGCAATCACAACCTGATGCTCACTGTCAATATAGATGGTCGCTTCCTGATAGACCCGGTCCACCACATAGCCCTGATAGGTCTTCTGTAGGGGTTCCTCTTCTGCTGAAACCGTTGCGGTATACAAGCCTTCCGTCATAAAGGGCTTGTAGCGCTTGCGGTTTTCTCCCAGGTCCTTTCTCGTATAGTAGGCCACCAGAAAGGTTTCCACCTCTTCTCGGCTTAGCCCCTTTTCTGCCACCTGCTCGGTCTGCTCCACCCTTGGCAGTGCCGCAACTTCTTTCTGCTTCATCTGAGACTGGACAGAAGCTGTCCCATATCCCAAGGCAAAAAGGAGGCTAAGGGCAAGGATTCCCACTCCTATCTTTAGTCCTTTTACTAGTGTTTCATTATACATCTTCTACTCTGATTCCTCTCTTTAGTTTGGTGTGATAAAATAGATGCCTGCTTGGGGCGTCACCACTCGCCAGCTAAAGCCATAGATAGCTCCTTGCGCATTCATCTCGCTCATGAGAAAAGTCCCGTCTTCATTGACCACTTCACAAAAGCCCACATGCCCATAGATGGGGTCACTTCCTGCCACTCCTGCTAGAAAGACTGCCGCAGCCCCTGCTCGTGGTTCTGAGGTTACCCGATAGCCCCTTAATTGGGCAGACGTCACCCAGTTGGTCGCATTGCCTAGATAAGGGTCAATTGCTTGTCCAATTTGATAGAAACGGTTATAGACATACCAGGTACAATTGCCCAAGGCATAGGCATTGCCTGGATAGCCCTGCCCTTCTAAAACAGCTTGGTCACTCGGTAGACCATAGGGGAGCTTATCCTTGTAGGCTGCGGGAACAGTCTGACTGGAGCTTCCTGTGAGATGAGTGCCCCCTTTTAGATAGGCTTCCCATTGCCTAGCAGACTGCCGTCTAGCTTCTAGCTTGCTTTCGGAGTTGCCCTCCCATTTGACCAGAAAGGCGAGGGTTAGGTCCTCTGTTGCCCCCTCACTCGTTACAATATCCCGAAGCACCGCTTGATAATAAGGGCTATCCCCATGAAGCATAAAGTCGAGCTGTAACTCCAAGTCATACCACTTCTTACCTTTCCCCTTGGCATAGTCTAGCAACAGGGTGTGCCGAGTAGCCCCGTCCCTTGTATCGGTCCATTGGCCAAGCCCAAGCCCTCGGTGGAGGATATTGGGGTAACGCCCCTGATAGATGGTCGGTCCATCCATGGACAGCCAGTTGGGGTCGTCCCAGGAACTGCTACTTGCCCCTATTGGGGGATCGAAATAGTCTCCCTCTGCCCGTTTGGCAGTGATACTACTTTCCACGTCAAAATTCCCAAGCATCGCTGCCAGCCCCTTGATGGACAAGGTCTTGCCCTCTTTTTGGAGTTCCTTGGTCAGGTAGTTCTTGATGAGCTGAACTTTCTGTGCCTTGTCCGCATCCACATGGAGGGTCTTGACATAGGTTTCTTCCAAGTAGCGCACCGCTTTGAAATAAAAGCCCGGATTGACATAGAACCAGTCCTTTTTGGGTCTTGGATTCCAGTTGGTGAGGGTCGATTTGGGAGTATAGGCCAGCTTCTTTTGATAGGAGATGGCTTGGTTGCCAGCCCCCTTGCTTTGCCCAATCTGTGTACCGACTGCAACTTCTTGCCCGTCTGTGACCCGGATAGCTCCAACCTCATAAAAGCTAAATTTGGAAGCCGCTGTTTCAATCGTTACTACTCCATCAGCTACTCGTACAGTACCTGACAAAGGGGCATAGAGGGGATGGTTGCCCTCAATCGCAAGAAGCGTGGTATCCGTTTGCTTGTCTTCTGACCGATAGCCAAAGCGCTCCTTGATATTCAGAGGTTCATCGACCTTGGGATCCCCTTCCAAATAAAAGGGATTGTCCAAATCCAAGAGGAGCGCAAACTTGCCCAACTCCTTGGCGGTTTCCATGAGCCCCTCAAAGGCTTCTTCTTCCTCCTTTGACAGGGCATACTTGGTCTTGGCATTCCTATAGAGGTCTTTCATGGTCTTGAGCGAACTAGGCTCTCGATTTAAGTCCTGCCACAAGTCCTCCACATAGGTCCGCCCTGCATGTTGGTCCATAAAGTGGTAATGGGCATCTAACCTGGGGTCTTCATGGATCTTCTCATAGCGATAGTGGATATAAAGAAGGGGGTCTTCCCAGTTGGTATAGTAGACCACCTCATCGGTGGAGTTCTTCCTGTCTAGTTGGGTCATATAGAGATAGGTTTCATTGAGGTCATATTCGCTCTGAATGGGAAACAGCTGCCCCAAGACACTGGTCATCAGAAACAAAAACAAGCCCAATCCCCCAAGCACCCAGACTCCCCACTTCATGACACTGGAAGAAAAGACTAGAGGGACAGAACGTACCCCTAAGCCCCAGACCCTACTCTTAGAAGCCTTGGGTCTTGAGCCCCTCTTTTGACCGAGGGGCTTTTTCTTTCTTGGTCTGTCTTCTCTACTTGAAAGGGACAAAGACTGGGATTTGGCACTGGTGGAAAGCCTAGAAGAGATATGCCCCAGACGGGGGCGAAGCGAATCAAAGACGCTTCGTCCCTTAGGCACGTCTTCTTTTTCTTTTTCCTCCTCCTGATAGAGGGCTTCGGTTGCCATTCGGCCAGCTTCTTGCTTCCAGTGCCTTCCAAGTCTTGAGCGGAGATAGCCTTTTCTTTTAGAAGATAAGGGCTTGTCTATAGCTCCTCTACTGGCTTCCCGCCTTGTTTCTCCTTTTTCCTTGGATGTGGTCTTTCTGAATCTCTTAGCTGTTTGAAACGGCAAGGATGAGCTCGAGCCTCTCTGTCGCACCTGCTTTCGGAGCTTCTGCACCTCTTTTCTGGAGACCTTCTTCAAAAGAGAAGCCTTGGAGTTACTTGCCAGCTTCTTTCCATTACCTTGAGACAGGGAGCGCCCTCTCCGGGCTGAGGAAGAAGACTGGAGTGGCGTCTGGTCTTTCTGAAGCTGGATTGTGTCCTTTTCGTCCATCACTTTCTCCTTTCTCCCCATCAGGCATCGGTCGCAATCAACTGATAGAGCTTGGAATCCTCAGGAATGGGATTCTCAAAGGGAACAATGATGTCTCCTGCCACAATCAAGCCCGTCCCCTTGGCTTTGGGGCGCTCGATATAGCGGGCTTGTTGCTCGGTTAATTTCACGATTTTCTTGGCCTCTTTCAGCGCCAAATTCTCTAACTTCAATAAAATCTTGAACTGGCTATTGCCAAGGAGCTTGCGTCCTTGTGGAGAGCCTGTAAGGGTCTCTGGCATCTGGGTAATCCCTGTTGGCACACAGCCATATTTGCGAATCCGTGACCAGAGGTGATTGAAGTAGGTCCCCTGGTATTCTTCCTCAAAGTAGAGCTGGAGTTCATCAAAGTAGAACCAGATGGTCTCCCCTTTGGCCCGTGCTTCAACGACCTGATTCCAGATGAAGTCTTGAAGAACCAAGAGGGCAAAGTGCTTGAGTTGCCCCGTCAAGCGTTTGAGGTTGAAGATGATGAAGCGATTGTCTAAGTTCACAGAGGTCTCTCTTGAAAAAAGACTATAGCTACCAAGAGTATAAATCTCTAGCTTTAAAGCCAACTGCTGGGCTTCTGCTTCTTCCTGCTCCTTTAAGACCTGGTGCCACTCCTTGAGGGTGGGCTGGTCGTAGCGCCGATAGGTTTCCTTGGTCACTCGGTCAATGAGTGAGACCGTCTCATCGCCAAATTCGGACAAGAGACTGGTAAAGAGCGTCACAAGAAAGTTGGACTTATCCCCTTCTAAGTCCCCATCTCCTTCAAGGAGCTGGTCCTGATTGGGCAAGTCCATGAGGTTAAAAGAGGCCCCGGTCCCGACTGAGATGTCCAGGATCTCTGCACCAAACTCCTGCCCAATGTCCAGGTATTCCGCCTCGGGGTCAATGACAATGACCCGATCCCGCTTGTATTTTAAGAGGGTCGAGATGATCTCATTCTTGGCAACCACAGACTTGCCCGAGCCAGAGGCTCCCAGAATCACTCCCCCTGCCGCTAGGAGGTCCTTTTTTCGGTCGATAGAGATGATATTATGGGACACCTGGTGTTGGCCATAATAGCGGGCATTGGGGCTTTTGGAGATGCAGTCCACCGAGGCAAAGGGAATCTGGGTCGCAAGATTGGCCGTTGTCATGCTTCTGGGAAAGAGCTTTTTGATACGGACATTCTGCTTCAAATCTAGATAGTTCTTTCCGATTGGAAGCACTGTATTGAGGGCTTCTTCCTGATGGTAGTAGATTTCCCCAAAGCGAACCCCAACCTTGCGGCCTGCCCGCTCAATCTTGCCTTGGTGGAGGGCTAGTTCTTCTAGACTATCTGCCTGAAAGTGAACCAGAATCATGCCCCGGAAGATTTTCTGATCCCGCTCCTTGACCTCTCTTCGCCAGTTCCGAGCCTCAGAGAAATCCTCAGACGCCTGCGTCTCAAGAGACAAATCGAGCGGAACACTGCTTTTCTTGGCAGAGCGAATCTGCTCTACAATGGCATCCGACTGGCTTTGTTCAATCTCCTCCAGCACCTCTCCTGTATCGTAGGCCTCTGCCTGAATGGAGATGGCAAGCTCAATCCCAACAGAGGTCAATTCCTTGATCAAGTCATCTTCCATGGACTTAGGGTAGTATTTGATGTAGAGGGTCTTGCCTACCCGCTCATTGAGGGTGACATGATTGCGACCAACCTCAATCCTATCTGGCGCAACCAAGTCCTTACTGGTCAACCCAGTGATCCGCAAATCATCATAGGTATAAGGCAGAATCTCCTCCCCATTTAAGATCTCAGAAAAGACCGACAGACGCTCCATCTCTGGCAAGGCTCTAAAGGAGACACCGATGGTCTTATAGATATTCTCCAAAGTGACCCCTGTATCCTGCAAGATTAGCTGGGCTTGTTTGCGACTGTCTGCCTCCTGGGAGAGGGTGATGTATTTCTGAATTTCAAAGTTGTTGCTTGCAAGACTAAAGCGCTCTTCAATCTGCCCATTCAATTCCGAGCGGTAGACATCTGCCGCATCTTGATTGGGCTCATACAAGACCTGCTTGAGGACGTCCTCCTTGACCCTGCGGTTTAGAATCAAGAGTTGCAGGCTCGCTCCTGCATCGAGGGCATTAAAGGCCTTGGCATGGGCTTCTCCTATCATCAGCTGTTGTTCATGCTCTGCCGCAAGGTAGGAGGCATCTCCCAGCTGATAGGTCAGGGAATAGCTATCCGCCACAATGTGCATGAGCCCTCCTTGAAACAAACTGGTATAGGCGAGGGTGTTTTGGGTCGTGGGCTTCTTCTGGCGCTTCAGGCGCTCTGCCCTTGTCTTCTCAGACGGGGTCCGTTTCTCTGACCCTTTTTGCTTGAATAAAATCACGTGAATGATACTCCTTTCTACTGTCATCTTCTATCTGGTATAGCCTCCGCTTGAGGAGGAGGAAAAAGTAAAAGCGCTCCACTAAAGAGAGCTTTCGGTCAATGCTTAGCCCAAAGACAATGGTGGGGGTAAAGAAACACAGGGCAACTGCCACCACCAAGAGGTCGGGATAGCCAAAGAAAAAGAGGAGGGTGGTCACACTGAGGGTCACAACAGCCCCCAAGATGAAACAGACCCCTCTTCCTGTCAACTGGAAGAAAATGGCTTTCTTCTCCTTGACAAAGTCATCTAAAAATACGGAACCTAATCGATTCATGTTCTTATACCCCCAATAATTGTCTCATTCTTCGTCCCACTCCTACAATGGTCATGATGTAGATGACCCCTTGGAAGATAGACAACAAGGCCACTCCATACTGAATCGAGCCAATATCCACCATTGCGACGAGGAGATTGGCGGAATAGAGTGCCGCATAGATCACCCCAACAATCGCTAGCCCTACGGCAATCAAGACATAGGAAGCAAAATTCTTCAAAAAGGTGATGGCAATCGGTCGAAGCGTCTCATTGACCATGGAGGGAAGTAGGACTGGGGCGATTGCCTTGAGGAAATAGAGCTCGATATAGCGTAGGAAATTGATGAGCTTTGAGATGAGATTAGCGACCAGTGAGACCCCTCCTCCCACCAGATTTAAGACCAGCTTTTCTACTCCCCCAACGGTTCCCAGTTCAAAGGTATAGGTATAGTCTTCTGCCTTGGTTGCCTTTGAGATGAGATGTACCCCGCTATCCAAGAGCCACATCAGCCCGTCTAAGATAGGGGCAGAGTACTGCATGAGAAACCAACAAGCCAGATACTTAAAGGCAATCTCTAGCCAGAGCTTCATTGGGAGCTTCTTTCCCATTGTGCCACCTACCAGTTCATACCACTTCATCATTTCCAGCAATAGAAATAGCGCTAAAAGGATATTGCCTAGGACAAGGAGCGCCTTGTTTATGGCAAGGACGGACTGGTTGACCACAGGATTGTAGACTGCTAAACTCTTGGTGAGCTCTGAAACATCCAGTTTCATAGGCGCCCTCCTTAAAATGTGATGGCTCGAATGGCGGCCACAATCCCTGCCGCTATCGAGGCAGAAAAGGCCGCGAGGGCAAAGCCATTGATGATCCCTTCTTGTCCTTCGTCAATCTGTTCGGGGCGTTTGTTTTTGCGCCCGGCAAAGAGATTGTATACTCCAAACAACATCCAAAAGAGGCCCGATACTGCCATCAAGCCTCCGACCAACGTGACAATCTTAACTGCCAGATCCATAATGCATTTCTCCTTCTTCTATCTTTATGGTTTCTAGGGCTTTTTGTAAAGCCTCTAGTTCGTGTTTCTTGAGGGTGACCCCTCGGCTCATGTGCCCATTGGGGCTCCACTTGCGGATATCCCAGACAGGCGGTTTTCCGTGATAGGAAATGAGGTTCAATTCCTTGGTCCAGCCAGTGGAGTCGGTCGATAAGACTGCCACTCGCTTGATGACCTGGAATGTAAAGTGTTGACTTGTTTCTCCTGTCATAACTGTCTCCTTTAACAAGATACAAGAGCGTATAAAGCACACAGTGAAAATAGGAAATCTGACGAGTGAAAAGCTCCAGTGGAGGTTTTCAGCCCTAAAGGGATTCTCATCTGTAATCGGTTAAATCCAAAACAGTGTCTATCTTTTTCACACAGTGCTTAGCTCGAGTTCAATTCAAACAAAAAGAGCAGAAATCGATGCTTCTGCTCTCTTGATTCGTTTCTTATAATCTGTGAATAGAGTAAGGATAAACAACTTTCCTACTCCCATTTTAGTATCGCTTATGTTGGAAAGGCCTCGTCTCTCTCATTAACTGTGTAAGTAGCTGATTGACCTGCTCTTCATTGGCATAATCGCAATACTTGAAATTCTTGAGTCCCAAAATAATGTCATTCGGGTCAACATCATCCAATTTAACTGGAACAACCCTCTTCCCATTTGAACGGTAGGCTAGCACTTGGTTATATAGAGTTTCCGTTTCTTGCTTGGCATATAAAGAAGCCTTTGTGTGTTGGCTAAGGCATAGCAAGAAAACAGAGCTCTGTTGCATTGCTTCTGAAATCTTTTCTGTCAAACTTTCTCCAAAACGAATATCATAAGTATCTCGCCATACTGGAATCCCATTTTCTATTAACTTTTTTTCCAAAGCAAGAACTTTTTCTTCATCTTTATGGGAGTAAGAAATAAAAACTCTATGGTGATTCCTCTCTGTCGAGTAGCCCTCTACCTCTAATTCTTTCACTGTAGGAAAATAAGCTATCGAATTCATTGCATCACAAATCCTGTCTTTTCCCATTGAAGCATGTAGTCCTACACAATTCCATTGCCTTGTTCGCTGTTCCAAAAAATAGTGTTCTAGCGTCTTCCCATTGAAAAATTCTTGTACATGATATCGTCTAGCAATCTGACGGACGATCTCCGCCTGCTCCGTCTCTACGTAAAGAAAGCATTCTAATACATACGGAATGTTATTAACAAATAAGGTAGACCCTGTCTCCTCAACTTGAGTCACCTCATAGATAAAATCGATATAGTCTTCCCGATAACCATACGGAATGACAAAATTCAATTTTTTTGAACTGTCCATCGCTACCTTTCCCTTCAAAACAAATGTAATCCTATTCCTGTTATAAGGAATAATAAGGAAAGTTTCAATCGCAAAATGTTCGCTCTCTAATAACGCCTTTAGTTCATAACAAAATAAATAGACTTGTCGCTCATCATATGGAAAAACATCTAACAAATTTAATCGGATGATAGAGGCATTTTCTTGAACCAGTGCCTCTAGCATATCATGAACAAATACTGAGGGGGAAGAAGCATACACCTTCCTAAGTTGCTCTAGTTCATTCATTATCGCTCCTTTTGATAAAAGATAGTCGATCAAATCCATTCGCTAAAATACAAAAGACCGCTACTAGCTGTGAGTAGGCTCAGAAATCGTTTTAGTCTGGTCTTCTAGTAGCGGTCGTTCCATGTTCGCCTATTTTGAATGGTCTTTCAAGGCTTTCTTGGTCTGCTTACGCAAGAAACCTGTCCGCCATTCGAGGACAAGACTGACAATAAAGCCACCCAGGAGCGTATAGACAATGGCACGTCCCTCTCCTGTATCGGGAAGAATCCCTCCCTTAGGCGTTTTGTTCACCCGTTTTTCAGTGATGAGTTCCTCTTTCTTGCCGTCCTTGTCTACTATGACTTGCTTGGCAGTATTGGTGATGTCTGTACCTGCAGGTACATCCTTTTTCACAGTCGCAGGAATCTCAATTTGATAGTAGACACCTACATCAAACTTGGAGGTGTCTAGCACCTTGATTTGACCCAGGGTCTTTTTGACTGAATCGTTTGGCTCAATAGAGAGCTTGCCATTCTTATCTGTTATCGTAAACTGGCTGGTCACGTCCTTGCCGGTTGCCTTGTTGTAGACCTTGATGGCTTTGGTATCAATGGTCACATAGCGCTCATCATAGTCATCTTCTGCCCCGACGAGCTGAAGCAGGCTTTCCTTATCAAATGGCGTGGTATCCAACCAGACCTGATAATGAAGAGTGGTTCCTGCCTTGACTTGGGCTGTATTGATGTTTTCAGCTTCATTATTGTTTGCCTTATCCGCATAAGGATCTTGGTTGGTCTCCTGATAGCGGTCCTTCAACTCGCTGTCATCATCCAAGAGCCTCATCCCCTTGATGTCCACTCCTGCTTGATTGAGGACAAACTTATGGGGTTCCACTTGGGTCTTCTTCACCCTGTTCACCCGCTTTTGGGTTGGCTTTTCAAGGGGCTTGTTTGGCTCCTTGTTTTCTGGATTTACAGTCGTCACAAACTGACTGGCCACATTTTCAATATCGCTTCCAGCCTCCACATCGTCTTTGACGGTGACTGGAATGTCAAACTTGTAATAGCGACCAAAGGCAAAGCGCTCCGGATCTAGCACCCCGTCCTTAAGCAGGTCTTGCTTGGTCTGAATGGTGAGGATTCCGTCCTTGTCCTCTATGTCAAAGAGGGCGCTCACCTCTTGACCAGTCTTGCCATCATAGCCCTTGATGTTCTTGATATCTAGGGTGACATGCTTCGCATCGTAGACGTCTGTCAAACCTGTCGCTTGAATCAGCTGTTCAGGAGTGAAGTGGTTGGTATCCAGCCAAAGCTGATAGAAGAGTCGATCTCCCCGTTTGACCAGTTTGGTATTGAGGTTCTGGGGTTCGTTGTTGTCCACCTTGTCCGCATAGGGATCCTGATTGGTGTCCGCATACTCATCTGTCAACTCATTGTCATCGTCCATGAGCTTGTCTCCAGTCAGGTCAAACTGAGCTGCAGACAGGTCGAACTTCTCTGGTTGGAAGTCTGGTTCTTTAGGAGTTGGTTTCTGAGGGTTTTCCACCTTATTGACCCGCTTCTGAGTTGGCTTCTCAAGTTTCTTCTCTGGAGTATTCCCTCCTGGTTTCTCACCACCCGATGAAGCACCTGGAGCAAGGACTGTCACAAACTGACTGGCCACATTTTCAATATCCACTCCATCCTCCACATCCTCTTTGACGGTGACTGGAATGTCAAACTTGTAATAGCGACCAAAGGCAAAGCGATCCGGATCTAGCACCCCGTCCTTAAGCAGGTCTTGCTTGGTCTGAATGGTGAGGATTCCATCCTTGTCCTCTATGTCAAAGAGGGCGCTCACCTCTTGACCGGTCTTTCCGTCATAGCCCTTGATGTTCTTGATATCTAGGGTGACATGCTTCGCATCGTAGACATCTGTCAAGCCTGTCGCTTGAATCAGCTGTTCAGGAGTGAAGTGGTTGGTATCCAGCCAAAGCTGATAGAAGAGTTGATCTCCCCGTTTGACCAGTTTGGTATTGAGGTTCTGAGGTTCGTTGTTATCCACCTTGTCCGCATAGGGATCCTGGTTGGTTTCTGCATACTCATCTGTCAACTCATCGTCATCATCCATGAGCTTGTCTCCAGTCAGGTCAAACTGAGCTTCAGACAAGTCGAACTTCTCTGGTTGGAAGTCTGGCTCTTCAGGAGTCAACTCAGGAATGGGATTGTCCTTAAAGGTCATTCGGGATAGACGAATCAGAGCATTGCTTGAGGTGAGGGTGCCTGCCAGCGTCCCTTTGGCATGGGTATTTTTTTCTGTTTGGTCATCCGACTGACTAAAGGTCCGGGTCGAAAATGGCTTAGACCCGTCTTCTTGCTTGGAGGCGGTAATGGTGTAGAGGTCTGTCTTTTCATCATAGCTCATGTGAATATAGATCGGGTCTATCTTTTCATAGCCAGCGGGTGCTTCCACCTCTTCAATCTTCCAATCCCCATAGAGGAGCTCCGTCGTCGCAAATCCGTCCTCATCCTCCTTAATGGTTGTAGTAAACTCAACCGCTTCTGCCTTGGTATCATGGATTGGACTTGCCTTAAAGGTCACATCATTGATTCCTGAATGGCTCCCATCTCCCTGACTTTGGACAATTTTTTGAATGGAGATTTTAGCCTTGATGACCTGCTCGAGGGATCGGATCGTTGGGGTGACGATGTTCTTGGTCGCATCGTCTTTCTTTTCAATGGTAAAGGCATGCTTATTGCCATCAAGGGCATAGCCTTCAGGCGCATTGGTCTCCTTCCAGTAATACTTCCCGAGGGCAAGGTTTCCAACCGCTACAGTCAAGTCCTTGTCCTCCACATTCAAGACCACATTGTCTCCATTGTCCACTTCTTTTCCGTTGAGGATGGAGGTCTTGACCTTCTCACCCTTTAAGAGCTTGGCATTTGGAATATCGGTCCACTTGACGGGAGTATCTTTCTTGTGACCAGCAGATCCTGTTGTATCTTCTGCATAGTAAAGGGTATACTCCGCCTCCTTTAGAACCCCTTGTCCTTGGGAGTTGGTATCTGTGTCCTTGTCCCGCTTCTCAAGGGTGTTTTCCCCCTTGATTTCATCATTGGTACCAGAGACAGTGATCTCAAGTGTTCCGTCCTGCTTGAGACTGGCCGACTGTGTCTTAAACGTTTTTGCGAAACCTGCAGAGGCTGAGACTTCCTCCACCGTGTAATCCCCTAGCTGCATGTTTTCAACCAAGGCTTGCCCCTTGATGTCGGTTGTCACCTCATAGACCTTGCCCGATTGCTTATTGGTCAGCTTGAATCTATTTCCAAGGAGGGAGTAGTATTGATTCCACATCTCAAGAGCGGATTCCGTTCCTTTTTTGACAATGGTAATCTTGCCTGTGATTTCATCATTGGTGCCACTAACCGTCACCAGCTGATCTTCCTTCCCATTAACAGTGGCTTTAGGGGTTTGGGCACTCAAGGTGATCTCCTGGGGCTCAAAGGTCTTCTGGAAGCCTTTTGAAGCACTTACTTCTTCCACCCTATAGGTCCCAAAGGGGAGATCTGTCAGGGTGACAAGTCCCTTATCATCGGTCGTGCCTTCAAAGGTGGCTCCGGTCTCCTTGTTGGTCAAGCGAAAGACATTGCCCTTTAAGGTATAGAGACTGTTCCACATGGAGCTACCAGAAGCAGTCCCTGTCTTTTGAATGGTCACAGAGCCCTTGGAATCTGCGTTAATTTTCAATCCCATATCTCCGAACAAGCCTGTGACAATATCAAAATGGTCTCGACTACCATCAGTATAGGCAAAGCTAACTGTATTAGCATTCTGACGCTTTAAGACTGTATAGGCAGTTGGAAGAAGTTGACTAGAATCATTATTGGTTGCTTGAGCTGTCCCAGATACCAAACCACCACCCGAAATAGACAAATCGGTATTCGGTCCAACAATGTAGGACAACACTCCTTGCTTATCAAGTGTAGCTAATTGTCTCGCATCAATATCCGAGACCTTCATAGCCATTAGGATTTGTTCGTTTGGAATAGCTTGCCTGGTGTCTTGACGAACAAGTGTCGCAGTATAGGTTATCCGCTCGATATAACCGATGGCACGACCGCTCCCTCCAGTAGCCGATCCACCGCCCCCACTTTCTGTCTGACCACCAGATCCAGAGGAAATCCCTCCTCCCGTTGGAACAGCAACCCCAACGGTAATGACTGACCCTTGGTTTTTAATCGCCATAGCGACATCCTTATTAGACCAGCCATCGTCTCCATGTTCCACATCAATATGGGTAACAATTAAATCAACAGGGATTTTCTCTCCTGTCTCAATATCGGTTACTGTGCCGACATTGGTCACAGCAAGGGATTGACCGGGATTGAGAAAGGCTCCTGTATCCTCCTTTACAAAGCCATCCTGTTGGAGGAAGTGGCTAATATTGGTCCCCAAGGTGTTGTGAAGCGTCCCTGTTTGAACCCCACTGACACCTTTTACTTCTGAATTGGCATTCCATTGGATTTGGTCGGCAACATACTTGACCCCGCTTAGGTCCTTACCTTCTAAAAGGGAATCCACCAGTGCCTGGAACTCTGACGAGGACATATCTGCCGTATTGGCTTGGACAACAGGGACATCATTGAGCGTCCCAATCTGTCTGCCGTGTTGAATTTCAGTGGCTTTTACAACTCCTTGATTCCAGGGAGCTTGCGGGGCAAGGCTAGCAATTCCTGCCCCTGTTAAGACTACCCCTGCACTGATCATAGCAAGGGTGCGTTTCAATTTCTTCTTCCCGCTTTTCTTGCGATTGCGAAAAGAAGGGGTTTGAGAAAAATTCATATTCTTTATCTCCTTTTATTTTTTTATAAAAAAAGGTAGCCATCACGCTACCCAGCCGTCTATTAATTCCCCGAAGGGGAGCGAGCTGAAATCATATGCCCTCCTTTTCTTTCTACTTTATCCTATTTTTTGGTAAACTAAAATCATAACTTGCTTTTTCTAAGCGTTCATCAATTACTTCCATTACTTCAGGAGAATCTGCTATGTTTATAACATCTCTAAAAAATTCTATATCTTCCCTAAAATTAGCAAAAAAAGCAACTGTCGCAATTTTCAATGACGCCAGTTTCTCCTCATTGATTTCTGAACACTTTTCATCTGAACAACCTAAAAATTTAGTTATTGCATCTAACATCCATCAAGCTCCTAAATCAATTTATCTGACTACCCTAAAAGAACTATTACAACAAAATGATAACTCCCCAAATCACATTCAAGCTGTAGCCTTGAAGTTTCAAAAAATCTTATCTTTAGAACTAGAGCAACATACCATAGAGCGACTACTGAATCGTCAACATGCCGACCCTTCGTATAACTGGGGTGGAACATATGATATTTTTCCTCATCAACTAGTCTGCCAATCTTGTCAAACTTTGTTTAAAATATCATATGACTTTGATAAGAACGTTCCCATTAACATTACAAATATTCCTACTATCTGCACATTATGGAGTAGAGCTAGAGTATTAAAAAACTTTCGCACCGTAGGAAATATCGTTCAAAATCCTTTTAAATCCACTAAAAATGCTCAGGGATACTTGATCACTCCAATCAATTTAGCAACTATTTATAATGGCAATCACTCCACAAATGTTGCATTATATGAAAACAATACTATTCTCGAAAACATGTATCAAGCGGATATTTCCTCATGGATGCAGGAGATCCATTATAATCCTAAAACGAATACCTTTGACCATCTACCCTGTAATACACCAGCTTCAGATACGCCATTGTTTCACGAAAATATTGGTCATATCTATGAAATTGGTCAATTCTTATACCTCAACCAGTTGACCATACCTAGCGGTTACTTCCATTCAGATACGATCGAAAAATTCTAAGATAAGTAGGAATCGTATCCCTCGCAAATTCAAATAACTGTTCTGTCGAATTCACTCGTTGGCTATCGTATAAAAAGGCTTCAAAACACAAGACAACCCTGCTTCTCATATGTTGTGTTATTGACAAATCAAGACGAAGTGCCTGAAAACAGTATTTCACTATATGTTGGTTATCTTGAGAACCCAGAGCTTGAGTGATGCCCATCGCCAACTCTTCATCATAATGAGATAAGATAAACTCCCTTATCCTTTCCAAAGAAAAAATATATAATTTTAGATACAATTTTTCCTTATTATCCATTCTTCCTCCTTTAATCACTAATCCAAAAAGAAAACACCATACAATATTTCTAAGATAAGTACTATTGGAAACAATAAGCCATAATAAAGAAGAAACGTATTCTTCAATATTTTCATCCTATCTTCATCACTGTCAGGAATGATGGAAGTATTCAACTGTTGCACAATACGATATACTATTTTGGGAAAAGTTGCGACGATAAGCAATAAAGGGATTGACCCAACTAACAAAACATATATAAACATTCTCTATCTCCTTTGTTTTATTCTAAAGTAAAAAGGTAATTGTTAAGCTACCGATTCTTCATGATTTTTCCTATTTTATTTATTAGTAATATAATAATTTATATGGTATAAATAACAAATTGAAAGAACTATTATCACGATTAGACAAACCGCACATACAACTAAACTAAAAATCTTCACAGTCTGTTCCAAAGGTAGATAGGCTATAAAAAATATGCTTGCAAGAAAAAAGGATAGTAAAAATAGTAGTAATCCCCTTATCAGTTTATCTACTTTCGTTTCCAGTACTCTTCCTCTTATAGTAATATCTTTAAAGGGAAGAGCTATTATTACTTTGCTAAATACAAGTAAATAAATAATGACTACTACTAATAATATGGTCAATAAGCTTTTTAAAAACATCTCTGTATCTCCTTTAAATACCAAAAAAGACAAGTACTGGACTTGTCTTTTTTGACTTCTTGATAATCTTACATTGATTAATAATCCCACACTCGATTCGGATCACTAAAATGTTGTGTCGCTTCATCCACTTGTTGCTGGATTTGTTCTTGGGTCAGCGATTGTTGGGGTGCTTGCGGAACTGCAGGAGCAGGTGGTGTATAGTCTTGGGCAGGAGCTGGAGCCTCTCCTCCTGTTGGAGCTGGGGCTTCATAGGCAGGTTGAGGAGCTTGGGCTTGTACCGCTTCCTGTTGAGCTGGGGCTTCTGCGGGCGCTTGAGCTACCTCTTCTGCCTGGGCTTGGGTTGCCTGTTGGGCTCTGGTATCGATTGCCCCCTTGACAGAGTTAATCCGTTGTTGGAGCTTGTCCTTCTTGTCCTTGTTTGTCAGCTTATCTACTGCTGTTTGGGCAAGAGTAACCTTCTCATTCACCTGGTCCTTTTCAAGCGCTACAACCGCATCTTCTGCCTCCTTGACAAGTTTTGCCTCTGCTTCTTTCTTGGCAAGAGCAGTCTTCACCGCTTCAATCCGTTTGGTTAGCTTGTCCTTCGCATCTCCGTCTTTTAGGGCTTTCACAGCAGTCTCAGCTGCGGTAACATTCTCCTTCACTTGATTGTCCTCAAGGAGCTTCACAGCCTGTTCTGCCTTGTCCATAAGAGTAGCTTCCTTATCAATACTGGAGCTTGAGGTGGTCTGTGTTGTCTTAGAAGCCGAAGCTGACTTCGTGCTTGGTTGACTAAGGAAAAATCCACCTGTCAGAAACACAAGAGCTAGTCCTGTTCCTGCTAGCATGCGTTGGGTTTTTGTCGTTTGTTTGAGGGTGTCTAGTAGTGTCTTTTTCATCATTCTTCTCACTTTCTCTTTAGACTTATTCTATCATATTTTCCTTAGGAAATATAGGGGTGGGAGAAATTTTTTATTTCATCTGTCGCTTTCGATTACTGATCAGCAAGCCATGAATGTGTTCTTCCATATAGCCTCCCTACTTTTTCCGTCTATACCCCTTGCCTGTTAGACGTAGCACACTCTTTTTCCCTGTGCCTTCTCGTCTAGCAACTAGGACACCGTTTGATAGAATCGTACGAATCTGTGAGTATAGACTTGGATAGTCGTACATCACTTCCACCTCTTCTAGTGTACCTGCTATATAACCTTTTTGTGAAATCGTGCCAAAACGTGGGTATAATTTCACAGTTCGTCCATCCACAAGGCGGGCGGTCACTCCGCCTTGCCGACCTAATGTTCGTAAGTCAGCTAATGTGACTTCTGTCTCTCTTTTGATTTGATTCATGTTTTTCCTCCTAGTAGCGAATCAAAGGCGATCTACGCCGTGCTGTGAAAGGACATATCCTTTCATCGGTATTTTCTCATGCACAGTTTCTAGTCTAGTTACTGCAAACTCCTTCAGCTTATGGTCATTAACCATGCTTTTGCGTAATGTGCCTGGGCTAGATATCCTTTTCTAGCTACTACACCACCCCTATTTCTCTTTTATCCATAGGCACGCTAATCGGGATAGTGGTTGGTATTCAGTTGTCAAGGAACATGAACAGTTTTAGGACGTGTTTAACTTAGAAGAATACATCTACTTTCCATTCTTCTAACGGATATAGTAATAGATACATTTCAGAGATAGGTTCACAACCAAATAGGTACATGCTCACTCTATTTCACGGATCCTCTCATTCTACCCATTTTTATGATATGCTCTATAGCCGTCTCTCTATTTATTCGTAATTACTGCAACAATCAATCATACATGGATGAACTATCTGCTCATTCCTTTGAAAAAACAATTCAAGTCCCTAAACCAATGATTCTATCAAGTACTAAAAGACCTCATCTGAATTGGACGTTCATTAAGTACTAAAAATAATCCCATTTCATTCCTAGGAGACGAAGATATGCAACATATAAAAATGTGCAAAAACAGGATGTCGCTTGATTTTCTGTGCATTTTTCTATACACTAGGAACATAGAAAAAGGAGGTAAACTATGTTAATTGGTATTCCAAAAGAGATTAAAAACAATGAAAACCGTGTGGCTCTGACACCTGCTGGCGTACAAAGTCTGGTTATCCAAGGTCACCAGGTTGTAATTGAAACAGGAGCAGGACTGGGCTCTGGCTTTGCAGATGCAGATTATCAAGCACAAGGAGCGAAAATTCTCCCTACAGCAAAGGAAGTTTGGGCTAGTGAATTGGTCGTAAAAGTCAAGGAGCCACTGGCGAAAGAATATGGATTCCTCCGAGAAGATCTACTGCTCTTCACCTATCTCCACATGGCAGCAGCACCTGAATTAGCCAATGCTATGCTTACTAGCAAAACGACAGGTATTGCTTATGAAACCGTGACTGATAAAGGACAGTTACCTCTTCTTACCCCAATGAGCGAGGTAGCTGGTCGTATGGCGGTGCAAATCGGGGCACATTTTCTGACCAAACAAGAAGGAGGAGCTGGGGTTCTTCTAGGCGGTGTACCTGGCGTTCCTAAAGGAAAAGTCACCATTATTGGTGGCGGAGTAGTCGGTACACATGCAGCCCGAATCGCCCTGGGACTTGGCGCCCAAGTAACGATTCTTGACATCAGTGCAAAGCGTCTCTCAGCCTTAGAAGAAATTTTTGGTAATCAAATCCAAACCCTCATCTCCAATCCCTTCAACATTGAAAATAGCGTTAAAGAAGCAGATGTCGTCATTGGAGCAGTACTGCTTCCTGGAGCTAAAGCTCCAAAATTAGTTACTGAAAATATGGTGAAACAAATGCGAGCAGGCTCTGTCATTGTAGATGTAGCTGTGGATCAAGGTGGGATTGTAGAAACAGCCGATCGTGTAACAACCCATGATGAACCTGTCTATGAAAAATATGGAGTTCTCCACTATGCTGTTGCTAATATTCCAGGAGCCGTTGCTCGTACCTCCACCATTGCATTGACTAACGTAACCTTGCCGTATATAATCAAATTAGCGAATCAAGGGTTCAAAGAAGCCATGTTAGCAGACACCGGTTTCCGGCAAGGGGTGACCACCTATCGGGGACTTATTACCAATTCTGCTGTCGCTACTAGTCTACACCAAGACTACACCAGTATTGATGAATTGGTATAGTAGCCCAAGATACGAGAGCCTTTGCCACGAGTTTCACTCGTTTTATTTCCAACCTTGAGGCTGGGCAAAAACTAGCCTCAGTTGGGAATAAGGAAACGGAGTTTCCTCAATCGTTGAAGCAATAAAAGGTAAACGAAATGAGCACAAAAAGAACTGGACAACCAGTTCTTTTTATAGACACAAGAAAAGCCTTACCAAAAGATAAGACTTTTTCGATATTACAATGAATTTGGATCAACCTTGATTCCCACACCTTGAGTAGTTGTGATTGTCAAGCTTGTGATGTAGGTACCTTTTGCTGTAGCTGGTTTTGCTTTCACGATTGTATCATGGAAAGCCTTGAAGTTTCCTACCAACTGCTCAGCGCCAAAGGAGACCTTACCGATGATTGCTTGTACGATACCTGCTTTATCTGCACGGTAAGTAATTTTACCACCTTTAGACTCTTCGACAGCTTTTGCAACATCCATTGTTACAGTACCAGTCTTAGGGTTTGGCATCAAGTTACGTGGTCCAAGGACACGTCCAAGACGTCCAACAAGTGCCATCATATCAGGTGTAGCGATAACAACATCAAAGTCTAACCAACCACCGTTGATTTTTGCAACAAGGTCATCTTCACCAACAAAGTCAGCACCAGCAGCTTTTGCTTCTTCTGCTTTTGCACCGCGTGCAAATACCAATACACGTGAAGTTTTACCAGTCCCGTTTGGCAAGACCATGGCACCACGGATTTGTTGATCTGCTTTACGAACATCGATGTTCAAGTTGTAAGCAACTTCTACAGTTGCATCAAATTTTGCAAAGTTAGTTTCTTGTGCAAGTGCTACAGCTTCTTCTACGCTGTAAGCCTTTGTGCTGTCGATTTTTTCAAGTGCAGCACGCATTTGTTTGCTCTTTTTAGCCATTTTTTATTCTCCTTGTAATGTGGTCATATCGATTTTCATCTCCCACGTCACTCATCAGAAATGATGAAGTCTTGCGGGTTGTGGGTCGTTATTGATTAGTCAACAACAGTGAATCCCATAGAACGAGCAGTACCTTCGATCATACGCATTGCAGACTCAAGGTTTGCAGCGTTCAAATCTGGCATCTTAGTTTCAGCAATTTCTTGTACTTGCGCACGAGTAACTGTTGCCACTTTTGTTTTGTTTGGTGTACCTGATCCCTTTTCAACACCCGCAGCTTTTTTCAACAGAACAGCAGCTGGTGGTGTCTTACAGATGAAATCAAATGATTTATCTTCATATACTGAGATTACAACAGGGATAATCATACCAGCTTGGTCAGCTGTACGAGCATTAAATTCCTTAGTGAATCCCATGATATTGATCCCTGCTTGACCAAGTGCTGGTCCGACTGGTGGAGCTGGAGTAGCTTTACCTGCAGGAATTTGAAGTTTTACAAGTTTTTCGACTTTCTTAGCCATCTTTAAATCCTCCTATTGTGGTTTTTACGGTAACTACAGATTTTTACCTCCCACAAATATGTGATTTTTCACATACCTTTTCATTATACAGTATTTTGGTAAAAAATCAAGCTTTATATTTACTTTTCCTCCCTTTTTTTATAGAATAAAGCTATGATATTCTTGAAAATTGCTTCCATCTTACTCTTAGTTCTCACCTTAATCATCTCTATCACAATTGTTAAACTATTTCAATTGCAAAAAAAGGGGTGGAACTTTGCCGACATCGCTTTTCCTATCCTTGCTTTTGAATTTTACCTAATCTCAGACAAAGCCTATTATCATAGTCTCTTACCCCACCTGGTATTAGCCTTGTCACTGCTTTCGTTGGGAATTATCTATTACTTCTTGGTGCAAAAGCGTGCCTTTTCTTATCAAGGCTTTTTCAAGTTCTTTTGGCGGGCAGGCTTTATTTTAACCTTCTTCCTCTATCTAGCTCTCATCATTGCTCTTTTTACAATATAGTCCCTTAGTTTGTTCCACTAGTCTAAAAGACCAGCGAAAGTTGAATATAAGACGAGGGTAAATCGTATCAATAGCCATAACAGATCGGAAATAAAGCTTGAAAAAGTAGGTGACCATCGTAAGATAGGACAACCTTTTTCATAATCCAGTCGAGTATGGGAAGTGGGGAAATATCTTTTAAAGCTCACTTCATTCGCTACTTATTTCGCACATATCAACTTAGAGTGTAGCCTGTTTTAAAACTAAATCACTATAACACAGACAAAAAACGACACTTCTACTGAAACCTACCAGTAAAAGAATAGACTGCAATCAAGACTTGAAAATCTTACTTGCAATCCATTCTTTTTATTCATGTATTTCTAATGGTAAGCCATCGGGATCAAAGAAGAAGGCCATTTTACGCCTGTCATAGTCATCATAACGCAAAGGGCCATGGGGAATATCTAAGGCGTCAAACTCCTGCAAGCACTTTTCTACATCATCAACCCTAAAAGCAAGGTGGCGTAGACCAGTATGCTCTGGTTGAGGCATAGCAGGTCTTAGTGGTGCATCTGGTTTGATAAACATTTCAAGAACCAGATTTCCCTTGCGAATATTAATGAGGATATCTTGTTTTTCTGATCGAATGTGTTCGTCTAGTAGTTCAAATCCTAACGTATCAAGATAAAATTCTTTTGTTTTCTGATAATCATGGCAGATAATAGCAATGTGATGTATTGCATCTAATTTCATCATTGGCTTTCCAATACCTTCCTTGGTTTAGTCCCTTCTGCTGGCCCAATCACGCCTGCTGCTTCTAGTTCTTCCATTAAACGCGTCGCTCGGTTAAAGCCAACAGATAAACGACGCTGAATCATAGACGCACTCGCTTTTTGCGTTTCAATAACGAGAGCTCTTGCTTGTTCAAAGAGCGGATCACCACCATCATCGCCTACTCCACTGTCAGCATCACCTTCTACCACTTCACCAGGATCAAAAGATTCATCATAATCAGCCTCTGCTTGATTTTTAATAAAGCTGACAATCGCTTCTACATCATCATCAGAAATAAAAGAGCCTTGTAAACGTACTGGGTGATTTTCATCAATCGGTTTAAAGAGCATGTCTCCACGACCTAGTAGTTTCTCTGCCCCATTTTCATCTAAGATGGTCCTGCTGTCTGTACCACTTGAGACTGCAAAAGCAATCCGAGACGGGACATTTGCCTTAATCAAGCCGGAAATAACGTCAACAGATGGACGTTGGGTCGCAAGAATCATGTGAATGCCCGCTGCCCGTGCTTTTTGCCCCAGACGAATAATCGCGTCTTCCACTTCCTTACTAGCAACCATCATCAGATCTGCCAACTCATCGACAATTACGACAATCAAGGGCAGAGGAATGTGTTTTTCCTCAGAACCCTGATTATATTCTGCCACTTTTGTATTGTAGCCTTCTAGGTTCCGCACTCCTAGATGACTGAACAACTCATAGCGCTTTTCCATTTCATCGACAACCTTTTGAAGTGCTCGCGCAGCTTTTCGAGGATTGGTCACCACAGGAATCAAAAGATGGGGAATGTCATTGTAGACTGATAACTCAACCATTTTAGGATCAATCATCATAAACTTCACTTGATCTGGTCCAGCTTTCATCAAAATAGAAGCAATGATTCCATTGACCGCAACAGATTTTCCTGAACCAGTGGAACCAGCTACCAGCAAGTGAGGCATTCGAGCCAAATCAAAGGAGCGTACACTTCCATTTACAGCCTTACCAAGCGGAATCTCAAGAAGTTTAGCTGCGGAGGTCTTAGCCTGTTCCCACAATTCTCTAAAGGGAACCATGGCTACCTCAGAATTGGGTACTTCAATACCGACCAAGGACTTTCCTGGAATCGGCGCTTCAATCCGAACATCTTTCGCTGCAAGGGCAAGAGCTAAGTCATCTGCCAGATTAGAAATCCGGTTGACGCGTACGCCGACTGCTGGCTTGACCTCATACTTGGTCACGGACGGTCCGATTTCCGCTCGCTCAACCACCACCTTGATCCCAAAACTCGCAAAAGTATCTTCCAACACCTTGATATTTTGGCGAACAATTTTCTTTTCATTGGCTTGACTTTTAACCTTAATTGGAGCAAAAAGATCTATGGATGGTAGCTTGTAAGCCAACTTGGCTTTCGGTTTGAAATCGAGCGCCAAGTCTTCTGGTGCATACTCTTCCAACTCCTCTTCTTCGTCCTCAGCCAATAAGACAGGAAATTCTTCCTCATCAAAGCCCCCTCCACGTTCTTCTGCAACGATTGGGACTTCTTCTATTTCCAAGATTTCACCTGTCTCCAAATCAATTACTGAATCTTCTCCTAGAGCAATGGCTGGGGCTTCTTCCCAGGTATCTGCAGTTTCTTCCATTTCTTTAGTTCTTGCTGCTAGACGTCTCGCTTCTTCCTCTGCTTGAAGTTTGGCTTCTATCTCTGCCTTTTCAGCCCGTTTTTCCGCACGAATAGCTGCTCGTTCCTGCATTTTTTCTCGTAGGAGAGTAAGACCGTCCGCTACATCATACACAGACCACGGGCTCATAAAGAAAAGACCAAAGAGAATCAGAAGGGCTCCGATAAAAAAGGTCCCCACCGTTGCAAATAAAAAAGAAACGGGTAGGTAGAGAGCACCGCCAAGGAGACCTCCCCCTAAAAATTCCTCCACACGAAAAGCAGAAAGGTCTGATAAGGCTCTCATAAAGGTATGATGCAAAAGATCTTTCCCTTTATAGCTTAGATCAAAATAAGCTTGGTATTCTAGCAAAAGCCCCGCAAATACCAGCCAGAACCCAGAGATTGTCCCTTCTCGCTGTCTTACTTTTTTAGAAAATAATATATAAAATAGAAGAGCTCCAATCAAGAAATAGGCCGCACTTCCAACCAATAAACGAAAGAGATTATAGGCAGTTATCCCAAAGACTCCCAGCCTACTTGCTGCAAAGAGGAGAAAAACAACTACTAGTAAGCGGAAAAGTAGAGATTTTATTTTTTCTTGTTGGGCTAATTCAGCCTTTGTCGGACGTCTCGTTGCACGTCCCTTTTTTGTCGTTTTTTGTTTTGCCATGTCTCCATTATACCATACTTTACAAGGAGGTGTAGTAGGGAACAAATCATCATACTCAAAGAATCTCACATTCAGATTAGGCAACGCAGATACAGGTAGAACACACTCCTCTCTTCGTTTTCAGCTAGCAGGCTGAAAAACTCCACTGGATCTTTTTACCCAGCAAATCCAGTTATAGTTGTTTCGTTTACTTTTATACTCTTTAAAAATTAAAAGTAGACTAGAAAGTAGACTAGCTTTCACAATTAAGAATTGTGAAAGGTTGGAAATGCGATTAGCACCGCCAATTTCCTTATAATCGAAGCCGAAGGTAGAACGAGCGTTCACCAAGACAAGTTGACGAAGTATCCTTTTGATTTTTATTGAGTATAAATGAGTATATCATCGTCTGAGTTTGATTTTCGAAAAGTATAACAATCCCGACAAGCTAGGCTCATCGGGATTGTTCAGTCATTACGGATTCATGGACACATGGACATGATCGTAGTGGTTTTGAGTGATACTGCCACGGTCTGGCATCAAATTCCAAGTATTGGCTGGTCCATAGATATTTGGACTTAGAGAATAAAAGCGCTGTTTCCAGATGACATAGGAAATATTTTTGGCTCCCATTTGTTGGATGACATAATTCGCCACTTGATCTCCCAATTCTGTATTGTTCCCAACCATGAAATCAACTGCAAGCCCCTTACCATGGTCCCCACTATCGCCAGGGCGATACAGACTAAAGGAGGTAATACCATAAAGTGCCGCTACTTCTTCCTTAAATGCTGCCGTCTGTGGCTGAAGTCCAGCATTGACGGGATTTGTAACAGCAATACTGCTAGTATCTACTGCATTGCTCACGGAAGCAACTGGACTTGGTGCTGCTGCCTGCGGTTCAGCCGGTGCCTGATTCGTATCACTGGTGGTATTTTCTGAAGTAGTTGGAGCAACATCTACTGAAGATGCTCCTGTTGGCTCCAAGTCTTCTTCTACTTTAGTAACTGGATTATCAACGACCACGGGTTCTTCCACAGCCTCTGGTGTTTCTGTAACAGGTGCCGACTCTGTTCCCTCTGGTTCAGCTGGCACCTGATTCACATCGCCTGCTCCGGCATCCGCTTCATCTGGAGCAAGAGGTTCGGAAAAAGCCTCAGTTGGCTCTTCTTCTACTGCAACAACTGATTCATCAACAACTTCTGACTCTTCCAATACTACGGGTGTTTCTGGGGTCTCCACTACTTCTTCTGCCTCCTGGCTTTGAGGAGACTGAACTTCAATAGAGCTTATTCCTCCTTGAGGATTGGTTGCCACCGTCAAGATTGTATCGGGGAAAATCAAATTAACATTGGAGATTTGGTTAAGCTGTGCTAAAACAACCATATCAATATCAAGTGCCTGCGCAATGGTACTAAGGGTATCTCCATACTTAACCGTATAGGTCTGCTGGGTATTTTCTCTTAAAATATCTGTCTTGATTTCTTCCACTGAGCGTGCTGACCATATCGGAACGAGTTCATCTGCTTGAGCTGTCGCAGTAAAAAGCGACAAGGTCAAGGCTGACAATAAAATGGTTTTTGGGGTTACTGTTACTGACATACTTTCTGCCCTTTCTTTGTGATAGAGACATCTTACCATAATTTTGAAAACAAAAAAGGCTTTTTAAGCCTTTTTCACGAAACTGTATTTTGACTGTCACAAAAAGAAATAATTGTCACCTAATTGTGTTTTCTGTCATCATGTTGTAACGTACACGCTTCACCATCTGACACCTTTAAAAAAGAATCTCCTGATCATCGTCCTGCCCATTATCTATTGGCATCACCCACCAACAGACCAAGTACGGAATAAGACCAACTCCATAAACGAAGATTAGCAGTACCCAAATCACGCGAACAAGGGTGGGATCAACACCAAAATAGTTGGCAATTCCTGAGCAAACACCCGCAATTTTCACATCTTTCCTATCACGCATCAATCGTTTTTGCATCTCTCGTCCTCCTTTTTACTTCCTGTCTTCATTATAGCATAAATACCGACCAATAGGCTAAAACCTCAGTATATCCTCAAAGATTGAAGGATTCCCAATTTCCAAAGGCGCTCAATATTTCTTTTTGGGGTGACGGTCAATCACTTCTGGATTGGCTGCAAGAGCTGCTACTCCCTTATCTGTTATTTTATAACCACGCACGCTAAAGGTCTGGGATAATTCTTCTTCTGAAAAATGCTCTTTCAAAGCCAAGTCTAAATCTGCTGCTTTCATTTTAGATAGACCAGCGACCCCTTTCTTTTTCAAAATCGTTTTCTTCATCGTCGCATTAAGATGATCGAGCGAATCAAAGGCTGTTTCCAAATAGGCATAGCCCTTTTTTACTAAGTCTGCCAAGTGCTTGGGTGCGTCAATCCCGTAGGTATATTCAAAATATTTAGGAAAGACAGAATCATTGGTAAAGGTATCAAACTGGATCCGCCACAAAAGAATGATATCTCCCGCCAAAAGCCCGTCTGCTAGGCATTCCATATTGCGTTTGGGAACAGGCTTTGCATCTAATAACCAAGTCTCCAAGTCACGATCTGGAGCGATATAAGGCATGCGGGCATGGTCTTTATAGAGTTCTTTAACCTGCTTTTCTAGCGTCATCAACTGTACCTACCTTCTTCAAAAACAATCAAGCCCGTCTCTCCATGACACAAGGCCGCTTTCATCACATACTTCTCTTCATAAAAACTGAAATGAATGTCCACTTTTTGTATTCTATTATACACCAGAAAGCAATTATCACCTACTAGATGGCTTGGACAAAGCTCTCGTAAACGCAAGGAAACGGCTTCCTTGAAAGACTAATTCACCCCTATCTCCTTCGACAGCAAGAGCATAGATTGTGCTTTTAACCCGAAATTCTCTGCGCTCACCATTCTCCAACTCAAAGGTCAGATAGTAATAGGTGTGACTATTCTCACTCCTCCAAACAGCCATTCGCTTCCCAACTATCTCAGCAAGATGAACCTCCTGAAAAGCCTTATTGTTTCTTAGAATTTCAAGGAGTAGGCTAGCAAATCGCCATAAGAATAGTCCCGAAACAATCATTAACATCATGATAACCCCAATTGGTATGATTGAGAATGTACCCATAAAGTATCCACCTTTCCTCGTCTATTTTGATTTTCTTTTAACCTTATCCTAACAAATTTCACTGAAAAATCCTAGCCTTATCCGACTTTTGAAAAAGAAAGAAATTCATGCTACAATAGGACTAATCCATGAATAGGAAAGGAATCTTATGAAAAAACGACTACTCTTTGTCCTCATTACCAGCCTTCTGCTCACAGCTTGTGCGGGTAACTCTACCACAACTACTTCAACCAATCATTCAACACCTGTGTCTAGCACAGATACGACTGCCGCAAGCCAATATGCCAAAGATTTAGCCTACGCCATTAACAACCCCGAAGCAACTTTCCCGCAATTAACAACAGAAATCGCAGATAATGAAGCGGTAGTTCTCATCAAGACTAGCGCAGGAGACATCAAAATAAAACTCTTTCCCGATCAGGCTCCGCTAGCTGTTGAAAATTTCCTCACTCATGCTAAGGAAGGTTACTACAACGGTATCCTCTTCCACCGTGTCATCAATGGATTTATGATTCAAGGGGGTGACCCAAAAGGAAGCGGTACAGGAGGGGAGTCAATTTGGGCTGGGAAAGACCAAACTATTGACAAAGGAAATGGCTTTAAAAATGAAATTTCAGCCTTCCTCTACAATATCCGCGGTTCCCTTTCCATGGCAAATGCTGGTCCAGATACCAATGGCAGTCAATTCTTTATCAACCAAAATACCAAGGATGCTTCCGCAAGACTTGATTCAAGCAAGTATCCAGCTAAAATCAGAGACGCCTATAAACTAGGAGGAAATCCGAGCCTTGACGGCAACTACACCGTCTTCGGGCAAGTCATTGAAGGTATGGAGGTTGTCGATAAAATCGCAGCAACCGAAACAGATGAAAACGACAAGCCCAAAACGGACATCAAGATTGAAGCCATTGAAGTTTTGAAAGATATAAACAAATAAAAGAAAGATTAGGCAAAACGAGCCATAAATCATTAAACACACAGACACACTTCAAGCTGATTGTACTGAAATCCAGTTGAACGGTCTGTGTTTTTCTTTTGTCTCCATTATTGTAGACTCATTTCTTAGCCAATCTAGTTAGATTCCCACTCATTAAGAAGAAGCCTATCTCTGCTTCAACCACTTTTTTGCCCTCTACCCCTTTATAGCCTTTCTACTCTATATTCATACTTGAACTAAACTTAAACTAAGAGCTAGGTGAAAAAGACAGGCTGCTGTTTCGGATTTAGCTAGCCCCCACAGTCTAGGAATAGACTGTGGGGGGATAGCTAATAAAACAAACGAAGTTTGCTCCTTTCAGTCTAAGAATAGACTGTGGGGGGCTAGCCAATAAAACAAACGAAGTTTGCTCCTTTCAGTCTAGGAATAAACTGTGGGGGAATAGCCGATAAAACAAACGAAGTTTGTAACTTTGTATAGAATCCTGTTTCTTAACGTCCTCACATCTTGTTTTAATTGAGTTCGGACTAAAAATGCTAGAAAAAAGATGAATCGTATCGATTACCTGTGTAATACTCTCCGATTCCCTATTTTTCTTTCCATTTTCTTAACGTCCTCACATCTTGTTTTAATTGAGTTCGGACTAAAAATGCTAGAAAAAAGATGAATCGTATCGATTACCGGTGTAATATTCTCCGATTCCCTATTTTTCTTTCCATTTTCTTAACGTCCTCACATCTTGTTTTAATTGAGTTCGGACTAAAAATGCTAGAAAAAAGATGAATCGTATCGATTACCGGTGTAATATTCTCCGATCCCCTATTTTTCTTTCCATTTTCTTAACGTCCTCACATCTTGTTTTAATTGAGTTCGGACTAAAAATGCTAGAAAAAAGATGAATCGTATCGATTACCGGTGTAATACTCTCCGATTCCCTATTTTTCTTTCCATTTTCTTAACGTCCTCACATCTTAGTTAACAACTCAAGTAAGGCATGAGCCGAGCGTTTTCCAGCTTCAATGATAAAGGTCTCAAAGGTCATAGGAGCATCACCTTGGGCTGTATCGCTCATGGCACGAATGACAAGGAAGGGGAGCTTAACGCTATGAGCCGCTTGGGCAATCGCTGCCCCCTCCATTTCAACAGCTAAGACAGCTGGGAAATGGGCTTTAATCGCTGCAATCTTGTCCGCACCTGCAATAAAACTGTCCCCTGTGGCAATCAAACCTAGATGAGCTACAATCCCTTGCTGGGCAAGAATTTTCTGCATCTTAGAAACCAAGTCTTTATCTGCCTCAAAATACAGGGGCTGGGCAGACATCTGACCATAGTCATAGCCAAAGGCAGTTAAATCTACATCGTGATAAGCAAGTTGGCGAGCAAGAACCACATCACCAATTGCAATCCCATCTGCGACTGCACCTGCCGAACCTGTATTGACAATTACATCTACCTGAAACTCTTGGGCTAAAATAGCAACGGACATGGCAGACATGACCTTGCCGACACCAGATTGAACTAAGACCACCTCATGCTGTCCCAGTCTCCCTATATAGTAGGTCCGCCCTAAGACAAGCTGTTCTCGCCCATGCTCCAACTTTTCAACCAAGGTCTCCAATTCTTGAGGCATGGCTGCGATAATACCAAATTTCATCTAAACTCCTTACCAATAAAAAACTGCAATGAAGAAAAGAATAAGAAGAAGCACTACCCAAAAGAGGATTTTATTGACCTTACTTCGAAATGCCTCTCGCTTAACCGTTTCGATCCGACGGCTTTTGATAATAGAAGCATCGACAGGAATCCGATGAGTATAGCCCTCATGATAACCTGTATACTCCTCAGCCCAGTCGTCCTCTTGCTTAAATTCGTCTACTTCCGCAAAGTCTCCCTCAGGATCATAGTAGCCAAAACGCTGAGAAGGGGGGCTTTTTCTCCGTCTCATTTCTTCTAATACCTCATCTGTCAACAAGGGCTTCCTCATGTCCATCCTACTTTCTCATCAATTGGAGCTGTTGAATCGCAATGATGGTCTTCGCATCACAAATATCACCGCTTGCAATCAAGTCAAGCGCTTCTTCTAGACTAACATGATATACCTCAATCACTTCATCATCGTCCATGGGGCGAGGATTGGCAACCTTGACCAAATTTCTTGCCACATAGAGACGCAAACGCTCATTGCAAAAACCAATAGCCGAATAAAAGTCATACAGGAGCTCCAACTCACCTGTATAGCCTGTTTCTTCTTCTAATTCTCTTAGGGCTGCCCGCTTGGGATCAGCATTTTCCCCAAGTTCTAATTTACCTGCTGGAATTTCATAGCTCGTCTGTTCAATCGCCTTGCGGTACTGCTTGACCAAAATCAACTTATCCTCCGGTGTTACAGCTAACACACAGACAGCTCCCTTGTGGAAGATCAATTCCCGCTTGGATTCTCCACCCATAGGAAGCGCCACATCATCTACAACCACATCAAAAATGTGACCCTTGAAAATCTCGGTCCGTCTGATCGTCTTTTCTTCAAATTTCATCGTAACTCCTTATTCTTCTTTGGATAATGGGGTAAATGTCTGGCATATTCTTCTTTGTTTTCCTGACGACTCCGCCCAATGGCTACCGCATCTTGTGGCACATCTTTGGTAATAGTTGAACCAGCTGCTGTCAACCCATTGTCACCAATTTCAAGCGGAGCAATCAAGGTGGAATTAGAGCCGACAAAGACATGATTTCCAATCTTAGTCGTATACTTTTTCTGCCCATCATAGTTGACTGTAATCGTTCCAGCACCAAAATTGACATCACATCCCACCTCAGCGTTGCCGATATAGGTCAGGTGACCCGCCTTGGTATTTTCCCCAATAGTGGAGGCTTTAACCTCTACAAAATTACCAATATGCACTCCCTTTGCCAGCTGAGAACCTGGGCGAATATGGGCGTAAGGACCAACTGTCACATCTTCTGCAATATGCGATTCTTCAATCATGGAATGGCTCACCACCACACGCGCTCCAATTTCTGAATCAACTATATAGGTTCCATTTGTCAAGATACTCTCTGTACCAATCGTGGTCTTACCTTTCAAGGTCACATTTGCCTCAATCTGGACATCTGGTGCAATAGCAACATCAATGTCAATATAGGTCGCTGCTGGATTGACAAAGCTAACTCCATTGAGCATGTGGGTCTTATTGATCCGATTGCGCATCACTTCTTCAGCCTTTGCCAGGGCTACACGGTCATTGACCCCCAGACTTTCATCAAAATCACGCAACAGGTAGGCCCCAACCTTATCACCTGCTTGACGGAAAATACTGATTACGTCTGTGATATAGTATTCCCCTTGAGCATTATTGGTATTGATATCCTTCAGTGCCTCAAACAAGCGTTCATTGTCAAAGATATAGGTTCCTGTGTTGATTTCCTTGATTTGCTTTTCAAAATCAGATGCATCTTTTTCTTCCACAATCTTCGTCACTTCCCCATGTTGGTTGCGCACAATACGTCCGTAACCAAATGGATTTGTCGCTTCTGCTGTCAAAACGGTTGCCACATTTTTATGATTGATATGAAACGCAACTAGATCACGCAGGCTTTCTCCTGTAATCAAAGGTGTGTCACCTGCAATGACCAAGGTTTGTCCACTACACTGTTGAAGGACAGGCTCTGCCATCATAACCGCATGACCAGTACCAAGCTGCTCCGACTGGGTTACAAAGTCTGTCTGTCTAGCTAAGACAGTTTCCACCATCTCCGCCTTGTGCCCAACAACCGTCACTATTTTTTCAGGTGAAATGGCAGAAACACTCCGGAAAACGTGTTCCAACATTGAAATACCTGCAACCTTGTGTAGAACCTTGGGCAAATCGGACTTCATTCGAGTTCCCTTACCTGCTGCTAAAATAATTGCATAATTTGTCATAGGATTCTTTCCAATCTATTAGTTTCGCCCCTATTATACCATACTTTCTAAGGTCAATAAAGCCATGGCCTCTTCCAGTCATAACCACCCGTGAAAACAGTTGGTTTGTACACCGGATCTAGCCGTTTCCCTCCAGCGACGTCTAAAGACGTTCACTGAACTTCGGCTATGATTACTTAACTAAAGCCCGTAACAACGGACTTTTATCTTGTTATGGCTTTGAGCCATAACAGAAGCAAAAATGCAGTCAAAAATCCCTTTCCTAGCTGGACAGGGATACAGACATGGCTATATGGGATAGACCACTTCAAATTCTTCTAAAACAACTTGGCTACTATCAGAGAAAGTAAGACCTGCTTCTACCAGCCATTGGCTAAATAATTCTTCATGAATCTGTCACCAGTAAGCAAGCGACTTATCCCCTTCTCCTTCTTTAAAGGCATGGTCTGCTGATACTTGATTGAAGGGTAGCACTTCAACCTTGGTCGTTTGAATCACACAAACTGCCTCATTCTGGCTATTTAAAATAATACTTTTCTCATCAATCGCAGGTAGGGCTTCCCCTGCTAGAGCATACAAGTCATAGACTGAAGCTGTTGCTGTTTTTCTCCAGCCAAGACCAAGCCTGCTAGTACATCTGGATCCGCTCCAAACTGCCACGCATCCAGCTCCTCCCCAATCTGAGGATTCATCAGGCAATAGCAATAGGCCGCCCACATTTCTTCTGCTGTCATCTGTCCCTCCTTTACCAAACTTTACATGCAACAGAATCCTTGATTCTCTGAATCACATCTTCATCCATCCTTTTGGTCTTTTATCTACTATCCTTAAACTGCCAGAAAGGATCAAACATCGTCTTTTTGGAACTTACCAAAAGCCCTGAAACTCCTATTTCGCTAGAATGAAAAACATAGATGCTTACGACTATTGGTCTCCATCTAACACCCCATTGATCCAGTTGAGGATATCACACATGACCTCTTTCTTATTCCATTCATTGAGAATTTCATGGCGCGCTTCTGGGTACAAGGTCAGACTAACCTGGGAACATCCTAGCTGAATCAATTGGTGATAGAAACGCTCAACCCCCTTACCACACTCACCAACAGGATCTTCCTGCCCTGAAATCAATAGTAGGGGCACATTTTTAGGAATCTTATCCATCCAACTTGTCTGTGCAGCATGATTAGCAAAAGTGAACAATGCCTGATACATACTGAGAGCCGGCCTAAATTGGTGGTGGGGATTTGTCAAATATTTTTCTACTTCCGTCTTATTCCTCGTCAACCAGTCTGCGCTAGTTATCGTAGGGGAAAAGTGCCGATTAAAACTCCCAGTAGTCATGGTTTCGATAAACTTACTGCGGTAGAAAGGACCATGTATAGCCGTTAAGACCTTGACCAAATGAATTCCTGCCCTCGTTTTTAGAAGGGATTCTTGACCTGTCCCCATAAGAATACCTGCCTTGACATTTTTTCCATATTCTGCCAAGTACAAACGAGTGATATAAGATCCCATGGAATGACCCATAATTATAATAGGAAGATGAGGATAACGCACCCTTATCTCTTCTTGTAATCCCTGCACATCTTCAATCAAAACATGCCAATCATCTGGAAAAACTCCGTATTCTTCTCGGCTACGAACCGTATGGCCGTGTCCTACATGGTCATGACCTACCACTACATAACCTGCTTGATTGAGAAAGCGAGCAAACTCATCATAGCGCTTAATCTGCTCAATCATACCGTGAACGATTTGAACGATTGCTTTTGGCTGGTCAACTGCCCATAGTAGGGCACTGGTTTGCCGTGGTCCAAACCGCCATCTCGTCACTTTTGTCATTTATATTCCTCCCTACTTTATTTCAAACTCCAACCACCATCAATCTTGAGGATTTCGCCCTGCATGCTGCTTGCTTTTCCACTCGCCAAAAATAAGGTAACTTCTGCAATCTCAGCTGGCTCTAACCAGCGCTTGATTGGTGTTTCAGCTGCGACCCAGTCTGCTAGCCCTCCCTCTTCAAAATCACTTGCTGTCATCGCTGTCTTGACCGCACCTGGCGCTAAGCCAAAAACCTGAATCCCCTTATCAGCATAATCGAGGGCTAATTGCTTGGTAAAACCTGCTAGAGCGTGCTTACTGGCTGTGTAGGCTACACCACCACCACCTGCAAGAAAACTGGCAATCGAACACATATTGATGATAATACCTGCCTTTTTTTCCAACATCTTTGCAAGATAAAAGCGAGTCAGGCGCATGGTCGCAAGCAAATTAATCGCTAAAATATCCTCAATAGCTTCCTCACTGATATCTAGCAGTGCCTTATAAGCATCTAATTTCCCAGCAGTATTGCAAAGAATGTCCACTTCAGGTAACCAGTCAAAAAGAAGCTCTAAACTCCCCCTAAGATCTAGTTGTAAAAAATGAAAATCACCTACTAATGTAGGAGAATCCCCCTTATCCACACCATAGACTACATAGCCCTTTTCCAAAAATAGTTGTGCCTGAGCGTAGCCGATACCCGAAGATACCCCTGTTACAAGGACTTTCTTAGTCATGGACTTCTACCCAATCTGTTGCCAAAACATCACAGGGAGTAGGACTCCACATAGAGAATCCCTCTCCCTCACCTGATACATTGATTAAAAAGTAGGGGGTCACCTCAAGTGCTACACCATTTTGCTCCATTGTATCGAAAAGCTGAATATAGTTTTCAGCTCCACCCCAACCTGTCCGAACATATTTTTTCTTGGCTTTGAGCCCTGGTAAGATTTCTTCAAATGTCATCATTTGCTCTCCTTTCTTCATCAAAAATTGGTTCCTTCATTCGATTTGTTACAAAACCTTAAAAATTTATGCCAATTCCTATTCAAGTTGGAAATAAGAAAAGGAAAACTTCTTTCAATAGTTCCTTGAGATAGGCTGGCAACCTATCCTTTTAACGTTCAAAGAGTATCAACCTACTCTTATAGCAGGTTCTATCCCCTTTATTATACCACAAAAAACACCAGCCAACCGGCTGATGTTTCAAGGAGATTATGAAAAATATTTAGGATTGACTATAGTATATCCTATCTTGTTTGTTCTTACATCCGTCTTGAGACTGATTTTAGAACTTCTGTAATCTTTTCCACAAACTGATGATAGGTCTTTTAAACATTGCCTCAAAAAAATCATGATTAAGAACTGATGATTTTTCGATAAGAGCGAGAGGTTAAGACGTAAACGACCACATAAAGAACCAGATAAAATAGACAGCTGACAAGGGATACCTGGATAACCAAATCACTATTTGAAATACCTAGTAAGAGCAAAATACTCTTTAACATTTTATAGGCAAACCCCAGATGAACAAAGGCAACAACTAAAGGAAGGAAAAATACTGTCACCATCTGCTTGCGGATACTTTGCTTGGTCTGCTCCTCATCTAATCCTACCTTTTGCAGGATGATAAACCGCTCCCTATCTTCGTAGGCTTCTGAAATTTGCTTGTAATAAATAACCAGAACCGTCGCCATTAAAAAGACCAGGGACAGAAATACCCCTATAAAGAAGAGAGAACCTGAAATCACAAAGGTATCGGCACGATTCACCGCTCGACTTCCCCTACCTGTCATCCCTTCTAGTATCTCATCAGAAGCTGGCTCAAGCCAATTTTTCCAGCGTTCTATCTGCTCTTCCTCGCTCAAGTTAGTGTCCACCCCGATATAGACCTTTGCCATCTCTAAAGAGATACTTTCCAGATCCTGCACAACCAATATCAATCCTGGTACAAGTTGGATAATACTGGTCGGTAGTTTATAATCAGTAAAATTGTTTGGCAATTGTTTCTCAATGGTAAAGGATTGGTCACCTATTACTAAGGGTTTTTGGCTATCTAGAGCAATATCTTTTGCATAAACCGCTACTTGGTTCCCAGATAATGCTAACTGCTCGCCAGTTAGCTGCTGGTAGGAAGCTAGGTCAAAAATATACAGGATACTGATATTTGAAAAATCAAAGCCGTTTGCCAAATGCTCAATTGGCTCAACCTCATTATTTCCAACCTTTCTCGTAAGCTGTTCAATATAGCGATAGTTCACCATCTTTTGAACAGGAATGGCATTTTGTTCCAAGTTTGCAGAGGTCCATTCTTTGACCATTTTCTCCCAATCAGCAAGTGTCCCTTTCGTAGATAGTCCTTTTTTCTGAAGCTCATAAGTAAAGATCAAATCATTCGGATCGTTCCTATTGACCAGATCATTTCCACCTATATAAATATTCAATCCGCCAATCATAGTCACGATAAACATGGTTGATAAAATCGCAATCGTAGCTAACCCCATGGCATTTTTACGCATCCGAAAGACCAGATTAGATACTGAAATAAAATTTGCAGGCTGATAATAATAATCCGGACGTTTCTGGAGCCATTTCAACAAGCTAATAATCCCTGCGTTAAAGAGCAGATAGGTTGCAAAGATGACCATTAAGACTGCTGTGAAAAAGGTTGGTAGAGCCTTGGTGGGACTAGTCAAGGTTTGTGCTAAATAATAGGCCCAGCCTAAGACTACTAATCCCAGCAAGGTTTGTAGCAGTAGGAAACGCCCACGACCTTCCCCTCGTTTACGTCCCTTGACTAGATTCAAGGAAGAAGATAGGGTCAATTTTCCAGCATTTAGAATCGCTAGCAGCAGAAAAAGCAAGGAAAAATAAAGCAGAACGGTCCAGACATTTTCCCATTGGAAAATGGAAGCTAAGACTACTTTGAAGTGCATGGCTTTGAGCAAGATTGCATAAATCAATTTATCCAGTAGCACTCCTAAGCACAGACCTATACTGACTGCCATCGTTGAAAAAAGAAGGGTTTCAAACAGAGTCATCAAGAGCAAGTGACGTTTTTCCAAACCTAATACAGTGTAGATCCCTAACTCCTTGGAGCGGTTTTTCATGACGAAACCATTCGCATATACTAGCATTATCGCGATTGTAATCATAATGACAATCTGCCCCATTTGTAGGACTCTGGTCACACCATTTGCACCTGTAACCTCTGCTAGGTGGGGATTATGACTGAGCGATGTAAAGAGGTAGACAATAGCTGTCGACAGCACCGTCATCAAGGCAAAGGGATAGTATAAGGTTCGATTTTTAAGTAGGTTGCTTCCTGCTAATTTATAGGCTAATCTCCACATACTACTCACCTCGATTCGCCATTAAGGTCAAGGTGTCTGAAATTAACTGGAACATCTCCTGAGTGCTACGCTCTCCTCTGAAAATCTGATTGTAGAGCATGCCATCCTTGATAAAAAGGACACGTTTGGCACGACTAGCTGCTGTTGTCGAGTGGGTAACCACAAGTAGGGTCTGCCCTCTTTTATTGATCTGATCAAAAATATCCAACAAGGTCGCAGAAGACTTGGAGTCAAGCGCTCCAGTTGGTTCATCTGCCAGTAAGATCTCAGGCTGGGTAATAATGGCTCGGGCAACTGCCACTCGTTGTTGTTGACCACCTGAAATTTCATAGGGCATCTTATCCTGTAACCTTGTAATATCTAAGCTATCTAGCACCTCTTTCTGACGCTTATTCATCTCCTGAATAGGAAGGCGTGATAGCACCAAGGGCAACAAAACATTATCCTTAACAGACAAAGTATCTAGTAAGTTAAAATCTTGAAAGACAAAGCCCAATTTCTCCCGACGAAAGGCAGATGCGTCCTTATTCTTTATCGTTTGAGTATCCACTCCGTTTAAGAAGACCCTCCCTTGGGTAGGCTTATCCAACATGGCTAAGATATTCAGTAGGGTTGATTTTCCTGAACCAGATTCTCCCATGATAGCGACATATTCACCTTTTTCCACAGTGAAATGAATATCTTTCAGAGCCTCTACTTGACTAGCAAAAAAACGTGTTTGATAGACTTTCTGTAGGTGTTGTACATCGAGTAATACCATCATAAACCTCCTCATGCTCTTATCCTATCATTTTCAAGTATCATCTTTTGATACTGAAGCAAATATTCCCCAAGCAAACAAATTATATTTCTAGAAAGAGAGCCTAGCCTCGTTTTAAAATAGTCAACCTATTTATGATATAAAAGCCCCTAATACTTTAGAAGCCCTATAAGACATACTACTCGACCGAGGGTGCATCTTTTCTTTACAGTCACTATAATAGCTCATTTCATCCCTACTTACCTTAACTTTACCTCACATTTACCTTACATTCTTGTTAGATTAGCTAGTCTAAGACCAAGGGCTCTTCTTTTAAGGAAATACGGACTTGGGTTCCCTGTCCCACTTCAGATTCCAAAGAAAAACCGATGCCTAATGATTCACCAATCTGTTGGGCTAAATAAAGTCCCAAACCTGATGATTCTTGAGAAAGGCGCCCATTATAGCCTGAAAAACCACGGGCAAAAATCCTTTTCACATCGCTCTGAGCAATACCCATGCCTGTATCTTGAATGACAAGCTCATCACCATCTAAGTAAATCCAAATCTGACCACCAACTGTGTATTTAACAGCATTCGAGAGGAATTGTTCCAAAAATAAGCTAAACCATTTTTTATCCGTTGCAAGTACTAGATCTAGACTATCCAAACGTAATTCTATCTTTTGTTGAATGAAAAAAATCGAAAATTTCTTGACCACTTGTCGCACGAGAGTATCAAGTGATTCACGCTGAACCACCAAGTCCTCATGGAAAGATTGCAGGCGCAGATAGTTTAAGACCAGACCTGTATACTGCTCAATTTTAAACAATTCCCGCTCCAAGCTATACCTTTCGTCACTTACTGGCAAGCCTCCAACCAAGAGCTGACTAGCTGCAATCGGAATCTTCATCTGGTGGACCCACAAGGTATAATAATCCTGAGCATCACTCTGCCGTTTCCGCTCCTGATCAAGCCGCTCTTTCAAGGCCTCTTCTAATTGATTGATTCTCTGCTGTAAGAGCAACTCGGTCGCCGTTCCATTTCTAATCTCTTCTTGTCGTCCAGCTAAAACATAGTTATACCATTCCCTAAACATATCAATAGCAATGACAAGCAAGCCACTAAAAAGGAGTAATAGGCTAGTGTACACCACTAGGGCTGTCTCTAGGCGAAAGAGGACACTAACCCCATTCATCACCCCTAAGAACAAGAAAGCCCCTACTATAAACAAGCAGCGTCTCGCTAGCCAGTGTCTGATAAAAAAACCAATCTGTCTCTTAGTCATCTTGCTCCACCAGGCCATAGCCAATTCCCTTTTTCGTCGCAATCAAATCGTGCAAACCCAGCTCTGCTAATGTACGTCGCAAACGCCCGACATTCACCGTTAGCGTATTGTCATCGATAAATAAATCACTGTTCCACAGCTCTTTCATCAATTCTTCACGGCTGACAACAGCTGGATAGCGTTCAAATAAAATACGCAAGATTTGAAATTCATTCTTGGTCAGCTCCTCAGTCAGTCCCTCATAGCTGACCTGCATACTTTTTAGGTCCAAACGAATCATTCCAAAGGTCAGTACTGTTTGTTCCCCTGATAGATCATAGGTTCTACGAAACAAACTTTGAATCTTAGCCAGTAAGACATTCATATCAAAGGGCTTGCTCACATAATCATCACCGCCTAAGTTGATAGCCATCACAATATCCATAGGCTGATCCCGTGACGAGAGAAAGAGAATGGGCACGTTAGAGAACTTTCGAATTTCTTGGCACCAATAGTAACCATTAAAAAAGGGAAGCCCGATATCCATTAGAATTAACTGGGGCTGAAAGGTTTCCACCTGTTCTAAAATCCGCTGAAAATCCTCACTTACTGCTACTTCGTACTGCCAAGTCCGAAGATTTTTTGCCACCAATTCACGAATGACAACATCATCTTCTATCATCAAAATTCTTTGCTTCACTTGTATCGCTTCCTTTCCTTACTATAGGTCTATTATACGCTATTTTACTAGCAAAAAGAGCCTTAACCTACCATTTCAATCTAACATTTTTGTCATTTATGAAACGTGATGACACCTATCCCATTCCCTGTTTGATCAAACGAAGCACTACAAACATCAAAAATCCCTGTGCACAGTTCCTAGTTTACCATAGCTTTGGAACTCGCTTTGCCGTACTCCAATACTGTCTACTTTATCCCTTGTATCTTTTTTTGCTGTAATGCGGTATAATATTTTTAGTATATACTATAGGAGTGAGACATGCCAAATCTACTAAATTACATCGAAGACGTAGCCTATCAAGATTTCTATGATGTTCCTCTCAACCGTTTAGATATTCTTGCTTTAACAGAGATTGCCTATCTGCCTTTTAATGGCTTGGTGACCTCTGACTTTGTAGCAAAAAATGCTCTCCGTTTGGATCATTTAGCAGAGCAATTTGAAGCAACCTATCACGGGGATACCCCAAATCTTTCCGTCACTATTACTCCTGACCGCATCAAATTACTCCAACTCCTAAAGAAAGCAAAACGCTTCAAGGCAATCAAGGTTTTTGCCTATCATGATGATTACGATAAAAAAGAGGAAAAGCAATTTGCAGCCTTGACCTACAAGATTGGTCAAGACAAGCTCGTCACGATTTTTAGGGGAACCGACGATACCATTATCGGCTGGAAAGAAGATTTTCACATGACCTATATGTCTGAAATCCCCGCCCAGCAATCTGCGACTGAATACCTCAAAAAAATGATGGACAAATCCAAGCAGACGATCTATGTCGCTGGTCATTCCAAGGGTGGAAACCTTGCGATTTATGCTAGTAGCCACATGTCTGCAGAAAACCAAAAGAGAATAAAGCACATTATCGCCTATGATTCACCTGGTGTGCATTCATCTGTTATTCAATCAACAGGCTACCAAGCCATAAAGGAACGTATCCAGCCCATTATCCCACAACATTCGATTATCGGCATGCTCCTTGAAACCCCTGAACATGCAGAAATTGTCGAAAGCAAGGCTTTGGGCTTGCTCCAACATATCAGCTTTACCTGGGAGATTGACGGGCATGATTTCAAACGAGCAGCCGCTCTTACAGAAAACAGTATCCAAATTGATGAAACCTTAAAAACATGGACAGCTAGTCTAAATGAGGAAGAGCTCAAGCACTTCTTTGATCTCCTCTTTGGAATATTCATTGATGCAGGAATTGAACGAATCAATGATTTCACTGTTGACACGCCAAAGAAAATCCAGCTCCTCATGCAGCAACAGCAAAACCTAACAGATCAAGAAAAAGACATGCTCAATACACTCTTTCGTCGCCTAATTGACACCCGCTACCAAATCTGGAAAGAAGCCTTAACCACACCCTATACTAAAGTAAGAGAGTGGTTTAAAAAGAAAACTGGCAAGGAATAAGATTCCTGTCAGTTTTTTGGTCCATAACCTATTCGTTTATTTTTATACTCAATAAACATCAAAAGTAGACTAGCTTTCACAATTAAGAATGGTGAAAGGTTGGAAATGAGAGTAGCACCGCTCATTTCCTTATAATCGAAGCCCAAGGTAGAACGAGCCTTCACCAAGGCAAGTTGACGAAGGATCCTTTTGATTTTTAAAGAGTATGAGTAAGAGGCAACGAGTCACAGGTAGTAATGGAGCACAGCAAAGCGAGTTCCAATCATCTAAAAGATGATTGGAACTTGGAAATAAAGAAATGGAGTTTCCACAATCGTTGAAGTCATAAACATATAAACTAAATGATTATGACTTTCTCTGGTGGTTACCCCTTCTACCTTCAACTGTCTTGCCTCATCAGGGATAGATGTTCAAAAGGCATGAAATACCAAATCTTCCTTGTTCAGGTCCATCGTCAAGATATAGGTCTGCATGTCTACTTCCTTGATAAATCCCAATATTTCCAATGCTTTTATAAAAATATCAGTTCGTCGCTGCAGAACCTTTTCTTTTCGTGTAAATTTTAACAAAAAAGTCGTCATGTACTTCATGGCATACTCTTGATTGACATCCCCTAAGAGTTGATACAAGACTTCTTGCTCCTCTGACAAAGGAAGTTGCCTAGACACTTTATAAAAGTAAGAAGACAAGGTCAAGCGTTCTCTAGTAGCATCCACTTCTTCTCGGATGACTGCCTTATTCGTTGGATTAGTCGTTGTTACTCTAAACGTCTTACGCTTTAATTCTTCAAAAATAGGACTAGTCGTCTCGACAAAGATTTCTTGATCAAGAGCCAAGTCTGCTAAGCTAGTCAGACAAGAAAAGCTATTGGAATAGCGGCGATTATGCCTGCGAATATAGCCAGCTTGAATAAACCTATCTAATTGTCGATCGATAGTAGAAACAAAGGCAAACTCTTTCTTTATCTGCCGCAGGGTCACATCATCATGCTGATCCAAATACTGAATCAAGTCTTGAAAAAAAGGTGAACGAGTTAATTTAGTAGGATGATACACTTTAATCATGAGAGTATTATAGCACACAAAAAGAGGTTGAGCAAAGGGGATCATCGCCAGATAACATCTTTCTCTAATATAAACCATCTATAAAGAGCTCAATTGTCACATCATGGATTTACCTGTATGATAGAGATACCAGAAAACAGTGAATCTCACCACAGGGATTACCGAACACAATGGAGACTGCTATGAAAGATGCTACCACTTTTTACATCGAAATAGACGTTCACAAGACCAGCTTTTCGCTGGTTTCTATCCTCTAGAGACAGATCGTCTCTCCCACTATCAAAAGACAGCCCCTGAGACCGAGGCTTGAGCTAACTATGAAAGGACCAGGGTAGCACTTTGGTAATCCATGACAATCGACAATAGAGCTCGCAACAGAACCATTGTCCTATCGGTAATCAATCCACGAATATCAGAGTGTTAATGCCTAGAACTCAACAGTGACGTGAAAGAGCAGCAATTGAATACGAGACAGATGAGTAAACATTTTGCTTGACAAAGGGCTTTATCTATCAGTCATTTCAATTTACGTTTAGCACTAGCTTCACTAGTCTCCCGAGCTAGTGAAGGTTCGATAAAACAATCCCTCCTTTAATCTAATCTCTCTTCTTTGGTTAGATACGGTAGTAAGACTTGCCATTCTGGTCGTTTTTGCCAATCGGAATCTGACACAATTTGAGCAGCTACTCGCCTTGCTTCTTCTAAAATGGCATAATCTTCAATGATATTGGCTACTTGAAACTCGGGCAAACCCGACTGGCGTGTTCCAAAAATTTCACCAGAACCCCGCATCTTTAAATCTTCTTCTGCCAAGACAAATCCATCGGTTATTTCCGTCATAATTCGCATCCGCTCCTTACCCGCATCCGTTTTAGGATTGGCTACTAAAATCGCATAGGATTGCTTCTGACCTCGACCAACTCGCCCTCGTAATTGATGTAATTGACTAAGCCCAAACCGATCTGCATCCATAATCACCATGACCGTTGCATTTGGAACATTGACCCCTACCTCAATCACTGTAGTGGACACTAAAATATCTGTCTTCCCCTCTTTAAAATCCTGCATAATCACATCTTTTTCATCATTTTTCATCTGCCCATGTAGCAGGACTACCCTTGCTTTCTCCTTGAAATAAGCTGCTAATTCCGCTTCCAAAGCAATGGCATTTTTCAAATCAAGAGTTTCAGATTCTTCAATTAGCGGCGATACAACATAGACCTGCGCTCCCTTAGCCAGCTCTTTTTCTAACCAAGTTAAGACAACTGAAAATTGCTCATGCTTGACCCAGCGGGTCACAATAGGCTTACGTCCTGCTGGAAGCTGATTGATAATTGATACATCCATATCACCAAAAGAGGTAATAGCAAGGGTTCTAGGAATAGGCGTTGCTGTCATCATTAACACATCAGGATTGTCCCCTTTTTCTCGCAGCAAGCGTCTTTGTTTAACTCCAAAACGATGCTGTTCATCTGTGACCACAAGACCTAGGCAGTGATAATTCACGCTATCTTGAATTAAAGCATGAGTTCCCACAATCATATCTACCTCTCCAGATTCAATCGCTGCCAAGGCAGTCCTCCGAGCTACTGCCCGCATACTACCCGTCAATAAGACAATAGACAGTTCAGGAAAAAGTTGAGACAAACTCTCAAGGTGCTGTTCCGCCAAAATCTCAGTCGGCACCATGATTGCTGCCTGCATGCCAGCCGTACACGCTGCATACATGGCTAAAGCTGCCACTACTGTTTTTCCCGATCCCACATCTCCTTGTAAAAGACGGTTCATATGACCTGAAGATTTCATATCCGCTAAAATTTCATCTAGAGCACCACTTTGAGCTTCTGTTAACTCAAATGGTAGAGAAGTAATTTTTTCTCTCACCTTGTCAGCAAGATAAGAAATAGCCAGTCCCTCTGAAACTGCTTGATTGGCTAGTTTTAACTGCTGCAAACGCAACTGAAAATAAAACAATTCCTCAAATTTGATACGCCTCAATGCTTGCTTGTATTCTGCTACATTTTGAGGAAAGTGCATCGCACGCACTGCTTGTCTACGTTCCACTAAGCGATAGCGTTCTTTGAGAGTTTGGGGAAGATTTTCTCTTAATAATTCATCGTAGCCCTTATCAAATGCTGTCTTAATCAATTTTACAATGCTAGCTTGTGAAATCCCCTGTGCAACATGATAAATGGGCTGCAATTCATCTCCTAACTGAGCAACTAGCTTCATCCCCGTTAGCCCAGCCTTTGTCTTATCCCATTTTCCCCAGACAGCGATTTCTTGACCCACCTTAATTCGTTCCACAAGATAGGGCTGATTAAAAAATGAAACAGCAATTACTACTTCACCTTGCCTGAGTGAAAAGCGCAACTTATTGCGTTTAAAACCATAATATTGAACAGTCGCTGGTGTCAGCACAAGACCAGAAATTAAGGCCTTTTCCCCATCTTCCAACTCTAACACCGAGCGAGCAGCAAAATCATCATAACGAAAAGGATAGTAGCATAGCACATCCTCTACCGTCTCTAAACCCAATTGTTGAAATTTCACAGCCGATTTCTCACCCACACCAGGCAAGACTATCAATCTATCTTCTAACCTAATCATACACCGATTATAACAAAAAAGGAACAAAAGTACCATGACCACTCATCACGGGCACAACTCCCAATCCATTGCTCTTCTTCTATAGACAATCTATAACCCCCAATGATCACATCATGAATTGACCTGTCCGATAAAGATAGGCAAAAAAACTGTTATTCTCATCCCAAAAACTGGACAAGCAGGGAATGTACCAGGAGTAATCGCTTATGCGAATGAGGGAAAGGAACATCTCCACCATCACTATAACCATATGGTTTTATAGTTGTTTCGTCTACATTTAGTACTAGGCAAGGAGCTACAGGTGATACTGGAGTACGGCAAAGCGAGTTCCAATCATCTAGGAGATGATTGGAAGCTGGAAATAAGGAAACGGAGTTTCCACAATCGTTGAAGTAATAAAAGGGAAACTAATACTCAATAAAAATCAAAAGTAGACTAGCTTTCACAATTCAGAATTGTGAAAGGTTGGAAATGAGAGTAGCACCGCTCATTTCCTTATAATCGAAGCCGAAAGGAGAACGAGCCTTCACCAAGGCAAGTTGACGAAGGAGCCTTTTGATTTTTAAAGAGTATAAATGAGTATATGGTACCTATCAACGATATCCACAGCCCTAAAAAGCCCCATTGGCTAAAGCAATGGGACTTCTCTCATTTCTGAATTAGTTCCCAAAACTCTCTGTCAGTTGTGGGACGACCTGTTTTTTACGAGAAACAGCACCTGCAAGGAAAGCATGGTTGTTTTCAAGGACGAAGTTAAAGGCTGCTTCAACCTTGTCCATATTATTTCCAAGTGCTAAAATTTCTGAATTTGAATTCACAATGTCCGTAATCATCAATACAAAATCAGAGTAGCCATTTGCTGCACTTGCCTTTTCAATAGCTGCCTCGATTTCTACTTGACGTTCTAAAACTTCTGCAATATCAACTGTATTCACCTGTGCTACACGGACTGCATTGCCATTTAATTCAAAGGTTTTGGCATCGATATCAATCAATTCATCAGCTGTTTTACTAGCGAGATTGGTCCCTGCTTTCAGCATGGCAAGACCGTATTCTTCCAAATGAACTCCAGCTAAGTCTGCCAATTCTGCCGCAACCTGTGGATCACTTGCATGAGTAGTTGGTGATTTGAGTAACAATGTATCTGAAATCAAACCTGACAGGAGCATACCTGCTACTTCTTTCGGAGGAGTTAAACCATTTTCTTTAAAGGCACGGTAGACGATAGAAGAAGCTGACCCAACTGGCTCTAAGCGCATATAAAGAGGATTGGCTGTCTCAAAATTTGCCACACGATGATGGTCAATCACAGCAGCTACTTCTACTTCCTTAATATCAGAAATAGATTGTTGAAATTCATTATGGTCTGTCAAGATGACCTGATCTACCCCTTCTGCTTTTGCAGACTCTACCACGCGCGGTGCCTCTACACCAAAATAATTCAAGGCAAATGCCGTCTCTTCATTTGGTGTACCGAGGGCGACATTTTCTGCATCTCGACCAAAGGCTTCACGCTCCAAATACGCCCAACCATACGAAGATGCAATAGCATCTGTATCAGGATTTTGGTGACCAAAAACAAAAAATTTAGACATGTATCTTACCTCTTTAAGCATTATTCAATCTATTTTAGCATATTTTTAGACACTTGCAAATCATTCTTCACTCCCAATTTGCAAAACGTTTTCAAAAAGAGTAAGATAGAAGATAGAACAATAGAGAGGAATTCCCAATGAAATTTACCGAATATACCTATACTCGCCCAGATTATGCTCTTGTAAAGGAGCAAATGACAGATTTAACCCAAAAACTGCAAACAGCAGATTCAGCGGCAGAAGCAACTGACCTTGTAAAAGCCATTACAGCTATCAACTCTAGCATCGATACACAGATGAACTTGTGGCAAATTCGTCACTCTATTGATATGAATGACGAATTTTACAATGAAGAAACCAAGTTTTGGAACGAACACCTGCCCCTCTTTGAAGAACTAACAACAGCCTACTATCAGGCAGTGCTTGCCTGTCCCTACCGCACAGAATTGCGTGACTTTCTACCTGAAACCTTCTTCATGATGGCTGAAAACAAGCAAAAAATCTTCTCATCTGAGGCGATTCCACTTTTCCAAAAAGAAAACGATCTAATCGATCAGTACAATAGCTTGATTGCTGGCGCACAGATTGACTTCCAAGGACAAACCTACAACCTTTCTCAGATGGTTCCTTTTGCCCAATCTACTGACCGCAAGATCCGCAAGGAAGCCTCTGATGCTTCAACTGCCTACTTTGCCAGTAAAGAGGCTGACTTTGACCGAGTATACGATGAGTTGGTCAAGGTGCGGACAGAAATTGCCCACACACTTGGATTTAAGGACTATGTAGAGTACGGCTATGTCTCCATGAATCGCTTCGACTACAACCGTGATATGGTCAAAGTCTACCGTGAAGAAATCCTTAAACATGTCGTACCAATCGTGCAAAAGTTGCGCGAACGCCAAGCAAAACGTATCCAAGTTCCAAGCCTCAAACACTATGATTTAGCACTCGAATTTCTAGATGGAAATCCAACACCACAAGGAAATCCTGACTTTATCGTCGAACAGGCTCAAAAAATGTACCATGAACTGTCTGCAGAAACAGGAGAATTTTTCGACTTTATGGTTCAACATGAGCTATTGGACCTAGTAGCCAAAACAGGTAAAGATAGCGGTGGTTACTGTACCTATATCCCGGACTATAAGAGCCCATTCATCTTCTCTAACTTCAATGGAACCAGCGGAGATATCGATGTCTTGACCCATGAAGCTGGGCATGCCTTTCAAGTATATCGCTCACGCTGGATTGCAAGCCCTGAGGTCATCTGGCCAACCTATGAAACGTGTGAAATTCATTCCATGTCTATGGAATTTATGACCTGGCCTTGGATGGAGCGCTTCTTTAAGGACCAAGTGAACAAATATAAATTTGCTCATTTGGCAGGAACCCTCCTCTTCTTGCCTTACGGAGTACTTGTAGACCATTTCCAACATGAAGTGTACGAACATCCCGATATGACACCAGCAGAACGCAAGGCAACATGGAAGCGATTGGAAGAGCTCTATCTGCCTGACCGTGATTTTTCTGAATCAGAAGCCCTCAACCGCGGTATCTTCTGGTACCGTCAAGGACATATCTTTGCAAGCCCATTCTATTACATCGACTATACCCTCGCTCAGGTCTGCGCCCTCCAATTCTGGAAACGCACGCAAGTGGACCATGATGAAAATGCTTGGGAAGACTACCTTCGGATCTGCGACCTAGGTGGGACACAATCCTTCCTCCAAGTCGTTGCAGCAGCCAATCTCGAATCTCCATTCAAGAAAGGCGCCCTTGCCGCAACCACTAGAGCAGCCAGCGATTGGTTGGACAAGGTCGATGATGCAATGTTCTAAAGATATGATGTAGTCAGTAAAGGAATACGGATTCTACATTCAAAAAAGAGCCCCATTTGCAATCAGTAAAAACTGAAGCAAGTGGGGCTTTCTTTTATAGTTGTTTCGCTTACTTCTATAATCAAAAATAGACTAGGAAACGAGCTACCGGCTGCTTCAACAGTCTAATGACTGTTGAAGGTTGGAAATCATACTGACGATAGTCAGTAACAATCGTAGAGTACGACAAAGCAAGTTCCAATCATCTAGAAAATGATTGTGGAAATAAGGAAACGGAGTTTTCACAATCTATCCATTTCCTCGCACACGGTTCAAATAATCTTGATAGCTTTCTGTATCCATGAGGTTTTTAGCATTTTCAACACGATCCTTGGTTGGAGGTTTCGTTCCTTCAAGCGGGTACGGTCGTCCCAATTCCCGCCATTTGAATTCCCCCAAATTATGGTAGGGCAACACTTCAAAACGCTCAACATTGTCCAGGGTTTTGACAAACTTTCCTAGTTCAACCAAGTCTTCATCTCTATCAGTCAAATTCGGCACCAAAACATGGCGAATCCAAACGGGCTTCCCAATATCAGAAAGGTAACGGGCACATTCTAAAATTGTTTTATTACCATGACCAGTCACGAAACGGTGCTGTTCAGGATTCATTTCCTTAATATCTAACAAGACCAAGTCTGTCACTTCCATGAGCTTGGCATATTTTTCCAAATACTTCGGTGTATTGCGGAAAGTAAGGGCGCAGGTATCTAAGGTCGTATGGATTCCTTTTTCCTTTGCTAAGTTAAACAAGGCAATCAAAAAGTCAATCTGAAGGGTCGCCTCACCACCAGACACCGTAATGCCACCTTCTTTTCCCCAAAATCCCTTATAGCGAATCGCTTCATTTAAAACATCTTCTGCTGTCCGCTCCGTTGCAGCAGGATTGACCAAATCCCAAGTATCCGGATTGTGACAATACTGACAGCGCATGTGACATCCCTGCATAAATACTACAAAGCGGATTCCAGGTCCATCTACCGCCCCGAAACTCTCCGTTGAATGCACTAGACCTGTTACACTTTTGTAATCCACTACTTCCACTCTCTCTACCTCACTTCTTGATAGATTTATTATATCATACATTTAAGAAAACGCTTGTATGAACGACTTTTAACCTAAAAATATTCCTACTGATACCAATCTAATGCTTTAGCTTTAAAATAGGCTGTACAAATCAGTGGATACGTACAAAAGTAAAATGACTATACAGATACTCCCTGTAGACTAAAAAACGATAAACCTCAAAAAGTAAAGGAATGCTATTCGAGCTAAATTCCACTAAAAAAGACTGAAGAAAATGGTCCAAATGAACGTTTCTTCAATCCTAGGCTAATCTCTCTTCTCTTTTTTATCTTTCACCTCTTCTTCTACTACAAGTGGGGTGATCAGAATTTTGAGCTTGGTTACACGACCATTTTTGACCTTGTCATTGATCATGACCAGATGATGACCTTGGTTGTCCACCTCGTAGGTCTCTTTTTCTTCCTGACTTGGAATCGTACCAAGCCCTGTCAGATAGAATCCTGCAATCGTGTCTACATCATCACTTTCTAGATCCGTTCCAAAATGCTCATTGAAATCATTCAAGGTCATATTTCCTTGGACAATATACGTGTGGTCTGCGATTTCCCGAACAAAGACCTCTGTCTTATCCGTCTCATCATCAATTTCTCCGACAATTTCTTCTAGCAAATCTTCCAATGTAACCAGCCCTGCCACACCTCCATACTCATCGAGTAAAATGGCCATTTGATTTTGCGTATTGCGCAAGGCTTTTAACAAGTCGTCGACAAAAATCGTCTCTGGTACAAAGAGCGGCTCTTGCAAAATACGACGAATCATTATCTTTTCAAACCCATTGGCAAAACCTTCCGCCAAAATTCGTTTGGTATGAATCAAACCGATAATATTGTCTTTATCCCCCTCATAGACAGGAATCCGTGAGAAATTCTGCTTGAGAATCTCAGCTATAATCACTGCTGTATCTTCTCCAATATCCACCATAAAGGCATCGGTCCGCGGCACCATAACCTCACGCGCCATCATTTCATCTAGTGAGAAGATCCCCTGTAACATTTCAATTTCATCAGCATCTAGCGTTTCCTCACTCTGGGTCGTCAAAATGTACTCAATCTCATCTCGGGTCATCTTCTCATCTGCATCATCAAACTGCATCGGTGTCAAGCGACTAATAAGATTAGTTGCAGCAGATAAAAGCCAAACGAAAGGACTAACAATCTTGCCTAAAAAAATGATAATTGGGGCAGAAATGACTGCTAAATTTTCCTTCATATTCATGGCAATACGCTTGGGATATAACTCCCCAAGAACGATTGAAATAAAGGTCAAGAGAGCAAGAGCCAGCCAGTAACCTCCGGTCTTAGCTGTAGCAGAATTGCCCAACCAGCTAGCAAATATAGCCCCTAAGTCACCTGCAAGGCTCGCCCCTGACAAGATACTGATAAAGGTAATACCAACTTGAATGGTGGATAGAAAATGATTGGGATTTTCTAATACATTTAATAAGCGGACAAATTTCTTTTCTCCCTCTGCTGCCTTTTGTTCCACACGAGAGCGATTGAGAGAAACCAGGGCCATCTCAGAAGCCGAAAAGAAAGCATTGAGTAAGGTCAAAACGAAGAGCAATAAAAGTTGTAAATGAATGGTCTGACTACCAGGGTCTTCCATGATGTATATGTCTCCTGTAAAAATATAGAATGAAACCATTATACCATGTTTTAAGCATTCTTGTCACCCAGTTGTTCCTAAAAAACAAAACACTATCGGAATTTCTTAAACCAAACATACCTCCTCTAATACTCCGTTCATTTCCAATACTCATTTCTTTTGATATTTTCTTAGATAGGGCGGACGAAAGCTCCCTCCTTTTGAGTTTCACTCTCCATCTTTGAGCCTAGATCTCAACAATTCTGTTATTTACAATAGTAACACTGTCACAAACAAGAACCTGTATACACAAGTAAAGTGCTTTTGATAGAAAAAAATAGGCCCCTTTCATCAAGCTGGCTCATCTTTTTCTACCATTTTGGGTTCTAGTTCCATTATAAATATAGACTAAAGAACTCTTTACAATCTCAAAAAACAGATAAAAAGCAGGCGAGGCTTAGCTTATCATGAGACGCATCTGATAAGATAGAATTATCAATATTCCAAAAGGAGACCATCATGAAATCTAACCGACTGTCGCAATTCCTAATACTGACTGCCCTCATATCTGCGAGTGGATTTGCCCTAGCAGGCTGTTCAACACCTAAAACATCAACAACTGCTTCCAAAGATTCTCAACACATGCAGGCAAAAGAGACTGCCGAAAATCGTCGCATGCAGATCAAAGATATTGCTACAAGCCCCTATAACGGGGTCGCCTTACTCCAATCAAAAATGGATGAACTAGGATTTGGAACAGCTGTTTTCATCTCAGCTGACACACTTCTAACCAATCGCCATGTCGTCACTTCATTTACAAATGCAGATGAGGCATTTCTCCGGACTGTTGACCAAAACGGGAAAACAATTGACCTTCCTGTCAAAGAACTCATCGCACCTGAAGACGAAAGTATGGATATTGGAATCGTCAAACTCAAAACTCCTATTAGTGAAAATAAGGAACTAAGCCATATCAACATTCAACAGATTGCTAGCCTTGAAATCGTGAATAAGACGACCGTTTCCGACTTCATTCGTGCTGTTGGCTACCCAGGAGATAAAGATCATGGAACCATGTGGGACAGTCAGGGTATCATTAAAAAAATTGAAGGAAATTTCCTCACCTATACTGCCCCTATTGCTAGCGGGTCGTCCGGTTCACCTCTCTTTAATAAGAATGATGAATTGATTGGCTTAGCCAATGCTTCAACCGATGACTTAGAAAATCCAACCTCTTTCGGTCTCTTATTTGATACCAATATTCGAGCATTTATCGATAAGCATAAGTAAGGAAAGAGTAGCTCTGTCCTGTCTTTCACATCTTATGATATAATGGTGAAAATAAGATGAACATGAGGTGTGCTATGATTCTTTCCATGCAGAACCTTTCCTACCACAGGCAAGGCAAGACGATTTTAGATCAGCTTTCTTGGGAATACAAAACGGGGGAGCAATGGGCAATTCTCGGTTTAAACGGAGCCGGTAAGTCCACCTTGTTACGGATGTTGACAGCCGAATTTTGGAAAAGTTCGGGAGAATTGAGCGTCCTTGGGGTCGAATTTGGCAAGGGAGATATTCCTAGCTTACGGACAAAAATCGGGATGGTTAGCTCCTTCTTAGCTGAACGCTTTCCAACAGATCTCTATGCAGAGCAAATCGTCCTCACTGGAAAATACAAATCCTCCATTCTCTACCGCGAATACGGGGAACTAGAATTAGAGCAAGCCAGAGAGATGCTAGAGCAGATAGAAGCACCCCATCTGATTGGGCGTCCTTACTCAAGTCTCTCCCAAGGAGAGCGCCAACTCCTCCTCATTGCCCGCAGTCTCATGGAAGAACCACAGCTCCTAATCTTAGATGAAGCGACTATTGGATTAGACCTGCTGGCTCGTGAACGCCTACTCAAGCACATCGAACAGATTTGCAAACTTCCCAAGGCTCCTGCCATTATTTCTGTCACCCACCATGCAGAAGAAATCACTCCCTCTTTCACCCATGTCCTACTCCTAAAAGACGGGAAAATCCTCGCCAAGGGAACTAAAGAGGAAATATTAACACCTGACATTCTCCATCAATTCTACGGCCAAGAAGTCGAATTGATTCCACTAGGAGACGAGCGGATTTTTATCAAACCGCTTCTATAATCACTAAAAATTGAGCAAAAATCTCAAGACTCTGCTCTTTATACTCAAAGAAAATCAAAAGGATACTAGGAAACGAAGCCGAAGGTAGAACGAGCATTCACCAAGGCAAGTTGACCAAGTATCCTTTTGATTTTTATTGAGTATTACTTTGCTCGCTTAGTGGCTTTTGTATCTTGTGTAATTGATGACATCATAAGGAAGCGTATTGACCGTTTCTTTGAGGGAATAATTTTCCAGATTATTGACATTCTGGCGTAAATACTTGGCATAGCTAGCAGAGATAAGACCTTGGTCTTCGTACTCAAAGATAATCTTACGCTCAAGATAGTAGCCCCGCATCATTTCATCGATATTATTGGGCTTCATCCGTGTGATAACCCGCTCGATAAAGGCACCACTACTGATAATAGCAGTCTCGCGCAAGCGTGCCTCCTGCAAGAAATTGATTAAGGAATTGTTATAAATCCCTTTCAAATGCTCCAAACTCTCGATAATGACTTCAGTATTTGCTAGATAGAGCTCTGCAATACTTTCAATCTCATCCTTAGTCAAATGACGTTTTTCTTTTTTGCGCCATGAGCGAAGTCTTGCTCCCAAGGTCACTATTTCATGGAGAATCAGACGCGAAACCCGCCAAAAGACAATCCAGAAATAGGTCAAGCGAGAGGTCAAATTACGGTTAATCCGTTGCTTCATGGCTAAGAGATAACGCTGATAAAGATGGTAGGAGCGATCATCAATTTTTCTTTCTTCATAGGCCTGTTCTAGACCGTCATTTTCAATACTCAGAATCAAGAGTTGAAGACTAGCCAAGTCCTTTCGAATGGACTTATCTTCCCTCTCCAAAATCAGATTCTCAATCCGCCCATGATAATTATCAATCGCCGCGTAAAGCGGTCCTTTGACCTTGGTATGGAGCAAGTCTGCTTCTAACTCAGTCACTACCTCGTTTAAAATAGCGATGTGCATCAAATACTCCTTGGTCTCTTCCTTGGTATCAGATAGATGCGGTAGTACTACCAAGCCAGATAAGAAACTAAACAGGGTCACCCCTGCCACAATAAAGAGTAAAAGTGGATATTCACGCTCTAAGGACGCAGGAATCAAGAGGATGGTCGCAATTGACACGGTCCCTTTAACTCCTGAAAAAGTCAGTAAAAGACTATCTTTCAACGCATAGGACATTTTTTTCTTTAAACGCACCATCCGAAAGGCATAAAAGCCATAAATCATGACAAAGCGAATACTGAACATCAAGAGAGTGAGGACAAGAACAGTGACCAGTAGGAAAAGGTTGTCATAGATGGGATTGCGCAAAATCGGCTCTAAAATCATCTGCAATTCAATCCCTAAAATGATAAAGACAGAACCATTGAGCATAAACGTCACCGTATGCCATACTGTATCCGTCACTGTATCCACCTGCGCTTCTAGTAGGGTGATGTTTTTAAAACGACTAGCCTTTAAAATTCCTGCAACCACAACTGCGATAATCCCTGATACATGAATTTCCTCTGCTAAAAAGAAGGTCAACAAAGGAAGACTCAATTCGAGTAATAATTGCCCTGCAATATCAGAAGCCCTCACATTTAGGAGTAGACGATGGAGACTCTGATTGAGAAAGGCCGTCATCGCTCCAATAGCAAAACCACCAATAATTGAAAAGAGTAAGGAAATCCCTGCTTTTTCCAAGGAAAACTCACCTGTTATCCAAGCTGCTACTGCAACCTGAAAGGCAACGAGACCACTAGCATCATTGAGCAAGCCCTCTCCCTTTAAGATACTTTCGACACGCTTGGCAAAAGTAAAGCGTTCAGATAAAGAAGCAAAAGCAACCAAATCTGTCGGACCAAGGGCCGCACCTGCTGCTAAACAAGCGGCAAGGGGCAGGGCTATCCACAAGGCATGTGCCATATAGCCGATACTCAAGGTCGAAATGAAAATCACAGGGAAAATCAGAAACAGAATAATCCGCCAGTAACGTAAAATACTCGTCACATCACTTTCTTCTGCTTCTCGGAACAAAAGTGGACCAATAACCAAGGCAAGAAAAGCCTCTGTATCCAAGTGAAATTGCCCTTGTGGTAGCCATAGACCCAGTAAAACCCCTGAAACAATTTGTAGGAGGGGCAAGGGAAGGCGGGGAAATAATTTATTGGCTGCATTTGAAGCAATCAGAACCAGTAAAAAGATAATGAGATAAAGAAGTACAGTCATTCACTAGCTCCTTATCTTTTTCTGCAACACTTTTCAAATAAGAGCCGTTGTTCGGAAATTTTTTCATCGATTTTAGACAGATCCCGATGTTCAATCTGCTTCTGGCAGCGTTCCATCTCAAGACTGACCAATTTTTGTTTGATCTTAATCATTTTTTTACTCATATGAGCATCATCAAACTTCTTAGCCAGCTGCTCACCTGCGTTGGAATCAAGGTATTTACTCCTGAGCCCTGCTAACTTTTCCTGTAAATATTTCTTATCCATGGTTGTATTCCTTTACCTTTTCAAGCATTACTAAAAATGGAGGGTGATTGATTTGATTGAGGGTGCGGTAGATAGTGGCTGTAAATTCCTGCTGGGAAAGCTGACTGACAAAATCCAGTACCGCATCGCACTCTATCTCTCCTCCCTCATGTCCATAGTAAATCATAACCGCAATACGACCACCTACTACCAAACGCTGGCACAATTTTCCAAGTGCAAGCAGGGTAGTCTGAGGTTGAGTAATCACGGATTTATCCGCACTGGGAAGATAACCTAGGTTAAAAATCCCAGCTTTGACCTCCCCTACATAGGCATCTAGTTGCTCATGTCCTGCTAATAGCAACTCAACATTATCCAGTCCTGCTTTTTCTAAGCGCTCACGTGTTTTTTCAAGTGCCTGTTTTTGAATATCAAAAGCAATAACTTTTTTAGCCCGTTCAGCAAGAAACAGGGTATCATATCCGTTTCCCATAGTCGCATCAACCACGACATCTTCCTTGGTCACAATCTCTGCTAAAAATTGGTGGGCCATCTCTAAGGGTCTTAACATGTAAATTTCTGCTCCTTTGCCTTGCAGCCCTGCACGCTTCCACGCCGGCGCATCTCATCTTCAATCGCATTTAACACTTCCCATTTGTTGAGGCTCCACATGGGACCGATCAACATATCGCGTGGCGCATCACCTGTAATCCGATGAATCACGATGTGTTTGGGAATAATCTCTAACTGGTCACAAACAATCCGGACATATTCTTCTTGGCTTAGTAGTTGCAAACGCCCCTCGTGGTAATCCCGCTGCATACGGGTGTTGGTCATCAAGTGGAGGAGATGCAATTTAATCCCTTGAATATCATTATCCGTCACACAACGACGGACATTTTCTAGCATCATCTCATGCGTTTCACCAGGCAAGCCATTAATTAAATGAGAGACAACTTCAATCTTGGGAAACTTCCGCAAGCGTTGTACGCTTTCGACATACAGCTCATAGGAATGTGCTCTGTTAATTAGGTTGGACGTTTCTTCAAAGGTCGTCTGTAAACCTAATTCCACCGTCACATGCATACGCTCGGATAGTTCTGCCAGATACCTAATGGTTTCATCTGGAAGACAATCCGGACGAGTACCGATATTGATCCCCACTACTCCTGGTTCATTGATTGCTTGCTCATACCGCTCTCGAATCACCTCAACCCTATCATGGGTATTGGTAAAATTCTGAAAATAAACCAAGTACTTTCTCACATCAGGCCATTTGCGATGCATAAAATCAATTTCCTTATAGAACTGCTCCCGAATAGGCGCTTCAGGAGCAACAATAGCATCACCAGACCCCGACACAGTACAAAAAGTACAGCCTCCCTTTGCCACGGTACCGTCACGGTTAGGACAATCAAAACCCGCATCAATCGGTACTTTAAAGGTCTTTTCTCCAAATAATTTCCGATAATAATCATTCAGCGCATTGTAAGATTTCATTCTCTTATTCTATCATATTTCAAGCAGTGCAGTAGTAAAAAAATGTATCTTCTTAGCTATTTTTAGCAACTAATTGCGAATAAACAGATATGAAGATTATTGTATTCCTTTTTTTAGGAGCCTCTATCGGCTCCTTTCTCGGTCTGGTCATTGACCGCTTTCCTGATGAATCCCTCTTTTTTCCTGCTAGCCACTGCAATCATTGCAAACGCTCACTCATGTGGTGGCAGATGATCCCACTTCTTTCCCAACTAATGATGCAATCTAAATGCTACTATTGCAAGGCAAGGATTCCCTACTGGTACCTAGGACTAGAGCTGATATCTTCCGGTCTTATCCTTCTGCTTTTTCATGGAATCATCTCTAGCCTGCAATGCTCCCTACTCTTTGCTGGCTTAGTCTTGACCATCTATGATGTGAAATACCAAGAATATCCACTGATGATTTGGCTCTCTTTCACCCTTTTAGCTCTCCTACTATCGCATCTCAACTGGCTTTTTTGTGGCTTCATTGTCCTTGGACTAGTCGCTGAAACCTACAAACTCAATATTGGATCAGGGGACTTTTTCTATCTAGCTAGTCTCTCCCTCCTCTTTTCCTTGTCTGAACTTCTCTGGATTATCCAATTAGCTAGCCTCTTAGGTCTAATTATTTTTCTTGTTTTCAAGCCCAAATCAATCGCCTACGTGCCTTGCCTCTTTCTAGCAAGTCTAATAGTGCAGTGCTTTTAGGCTTTTTCACCTCTCATTTTCAAACCTGCCTGAAATGTCTAATCCCCCAACAAACCTAGCTTACAGATGCGCTCCCGCCAAGTTTAGCCCTTGCTTTCGAGAATATAGCGCGGGATAAAACTGTACACTGGACTTGCCGAGCTTTTGATATTACTAGCGCGGGATAAAACTGTACACTGGACTTACCTCGATCTTGATAATACTAGCGCGGGATAAAACTGTACACTGGACTTACCTCGATCTTGATAATACTAGCGCGGGATAAAACTGTACACTGGACTTACCTCGCTCTTGATAATACAAGCTCGGGATAAAACAGTCCACTGGACTTACCTCGCTCTTGATAATACTAGCGCGGGATAAAACTGTACACTGGACTTACCTCGATCTTGATAATACAAGCGCGGGATAAAACTGTACACTGGACTTACCTCGATCTTGATAATACAAGCGCGGGATAAAACAGTCCACTGGACTTACCTCGATCTTGATAATACTAGCGCGGGATAAAACTGTACACTGGACTTACCTCGCTCTTGATAATACAAGCTCGGGATAAAACTGTACACTGGACTTACCTCGCTCTTGATAATACAAGCTCGGGAAAAAACTGTACACTGGACTTACCTCGCTCTTGATAATACTAGCGCGGGATAAAACTGTACACTGGACTTACCTCGCTCTTGATAATACAAGCTCGGGAAAAAACTGTACACTGGACTTACCTCGCTCTTGATAATACAAGCTCGGGAAAAAACAGTCCACTGGACTGTTTTTTTATGCTATACTATAGTAACAGGAGGAGAACAAGATGAACATTTATTCTGATGATAGTTTAACTTTGCACACAGATCTCTATCAAATCAACATGGCGCAAGTGTATTTTGAACAAGGAATTCACGATAAGCACGCGGTTTTTGAGGTCTATTTTAGAAAACTTCCTTTCCATAATGGTTATGCGGTATTTGCTGGTTTGGAGCGTATTGTTCGCTACCTATCAGACCTTTCTTTTACCCAATCCGACCTAGACTATCTCCGTGAACTAGGGTATCCAGAAGACTTTCTGAACTACTTGAAACAATTAGAATTTTCCTTGACTGTCCGCTCTGCCAAAGAGGGGGATTTGGTCTTTGCAAATGAGCCTATCATGCAAATTGAGGGTTCACTTGCCCAATGTCAGTTGGTTGAAACCGCTATTTTAAATATCGTCAACTACCAAACCTTGATTGCAACTAAGGCGAGACGGATCAAGGCAATTTTAGAAGATGAGCCCCTTCTTGAATTTGGAACCAGACGTGCCCAGGAAATGGACGCTGCCATCTGGGGCACACGCGCGGCCTTTATCGGTGGTGCTGGTGCAACCTCAAATGTCCGTGCTGGAAAAATGTTTGGTATTCCTGTCGCTGGAACCCACGCCCATGCTCTCGTTCAGACCTATGGGAATGATTACGATTCCTTCAAAGCCTACGCTTCTACCCATAAAAATTGTGTCTTCCTTGTCGATACCTATGATACCTTGCGTCTCGGCGTGCCTGCTGCTATTCGAGTTGCCAATGAATTTGGAGATAAGATTAACTTCCTTGGAGTTCGTATTGACTCAGGTGATATGGCATACATTTCTAAAAAAGTTCGCCAACAGCTGGACGATGCAGGCTATACAGAAGCAAAAATTTATGCTTCTAATGACCTTGATGAAAACACTATTTTAAACTTGAAAATGCAAAAGGCAAAAATTGACGTCTGGGGGGTCGGCACTAAGCTTATCACAGCCTATGATCAACCTGCCCTAGGTGCTGTTTACAAGATTGTTTCTATCGAAGATGAAAAGGGACAAATGCGCGATACGATCAAACTCTCTTCAAATGTAGAAAAAGTATCAACACCCGGAAAAAAACAGGTCTGGCGCATTACCAGTCGTGAAAAAGGGAAAACTGAGGGAGACTACATTACTTTTGCGGACACTGATGTGACTGATATGCAATCTATCCATATGTTCCACCCAACCTATACCTATATCAATAAAACAGTGACCAATTTTGAAGCAGTTCCTCTTTTAGTAGACATTTTTGATAAGGGTAAACTCATCTATGAATTACCAAGTCTACCGGATATTCAGACCTACGCCAATACACAATTTGATCAACTATGGGACGAATACAAACGCATGCTCAATCCACAAGATTACCCAGTTGATCTGGCTCAAGATGTCTGGGATCACAAGATGAAACTAATCCAGCAAGTCCGCAATCAAACCCAGCTAGCCCCAAAGGAGAAAGCATGACCTTACAACAAATGATTATCAAACAATTAGGGGTCAAACCTCTTATCCAGCCCCAAGAAGAGATTCGTAACTCCATTGATTTTTTAAAAGATTATCTCAAAAAACACCCATTTTTGAAAAGTTACGTTTTAGGCATTTCTGGCGGGCAAGATTCGACCCTCGCAGGTCGCTTAGCACAACTAGCTATTGAAGAAATGAGGGCTGAGACAGGAGATGATGCCTACCAATTCATCGCTGTTCGCCTGCCTTATGGTGTTCAGGCAGATGAAGAGGATGCCCAAGCAGCCCTTGCTTTTATCAAACCTGATGTCAGTCTAAGTGTCAATATCAAGGAGAGCGTAGACGCCATGACTGCAGCGATCAAAGCGACTACAGCTAGCATCTCTGATTTTAACAAGGGAAATATCAAGGCACGTAGCCGTATGATTGCCCAGTACGCTCTTGCCGGGAGTTACTCTGGTGCAGTGATTGGTACAGACCATGCTGCTGAGAATATCACAGGTTTTTTCACCAAGTTCGGTGACGGCGGTGCAGATATCCTCCCCCTTTTTCGCCTCAACAAGCGCCAAGGAAAGGCACTCCTAGCAGAACTTGGTGCAGACAAGGCTCTCTATGAGAAAATTCCTACCGCTGATTTAGAAGAAGATAAACCAGGGCTAGCAGATGAAGTGGCACTCGGTGTCACTTATGAAAATATCGATGACTACCTTGAAGGCAAAACCATTGACCCACAAGCCCAAGCGATTATTGAAAATTGGTGGAAAAAAACCGAGCACAAGCGCCATCTCCCCATTACCATCTTTGATGATTTTTGGAAATAATACTCTTTAAAAATCAAAAGGTTACTTCGTCAACTTGCCTTGGTGAACACTCGTTCTACCTTCGGCTTCGATTATACTCATTTAGTTTAACTTTTATTACTTCGACGATTGTGGAAACTCCGTTTCCTTATTTCCCACTTCCCATCATCTTCTAGATGATTGGAACTCGCTTTGCCGGACTCTACGATTGTTACTGACTATCGTCAGTATGATTTCCAACCTTCAACAGTCCTTAGACTGTTGAAGCAGCCTGCAACTCGTTGCCTAGTACTAAAAGTAAACTAAACAACTATGTAAGGAAATGAGCGGTGCTACTCTCATTTCAACCTTTCATAATTCTTAATTGTGAAAGCTAGTCTACTTACTTTTGATTGTTATTGAGTATAAGACACAAAGCCCATTAAGAATTCAAAGCGTACCGATAGAAGAAACTCTCCACTGGGGAGTTTCTTCTATCTTCAACAGCTGCAACAAAATAACCAGCTAGCTACCGCCAATAAACGGTATTTTAACACAATTAGATTATGGCTCTTTTTTTCTAGCATTTTTAAATCAAGATATCCCGAGAGTGACGCAAACTCCTCTCTTTCATCTCCTCCTCCACTAGTCTACCAGACCAGTGAACCGAGTTTGAAAACAGACTAAAACAGATGATATAATCTTTTTAGTCCATGCTTGAAGATTTTCCAAAAAGGTCTATAATATGTCTTATAGAAAAGGAGAATCTTATGAACTCATTAGATCAATCATTAACAGAACAGTTCTTTGCCGATTATGAAGCCAATCGTCAATTTGTAGCTATGGAAAATGCGGTGACCCACAATGGTATCTATGCTTCTCTTGAGAAACGCAGTAGTAGCGTGGAAAATAATCCCGTTTTTTCTATTGATTTAACCAAAGATAAGGTCAGTAACCAGAAAGCCTCTGGTCGTTGCTGGATGTTTGCTGCCCTAAATACCTTCCGCCACAAGATGATTGCAGGCTTTCAATTAGAAGATTTTGAGCTCTCTCAAGCCCACACCTTCTTCTGGGATAAATATGAAAAATCCAACTGGTTCTTAGAGCAAGTCCTTGCTACTGCTGACCAAGAACTAAGTAGTCGTAAGGTCAAATTCCTCTTAGATGTTCCCCAACAAGACGGTGGTCAATGGGATATGGTCGTATCACTCTTTCATAAATATGGTGTTGTCCCAAAAGCCGTCTATCCAGAGTCCATCTCTTCTAGCAACAGTCGTGAACTCAATGCTGTTTTAAACAAATTACTCCGCCAAGATGCTCAAATCTTGCGTGAGCTAGTAGCACAGGGTGAGACAAGAGAAACTATTCAGGCGAAAAAAACAGCACTATTGCAAGAAATCTTCAACTTCCTTGCCATGTCACTGGGATTACCACCACGTACCTTTGACTTTGCCTACCGTGACAAAGACAATCACTACCATCATGATACAAACTTAACTCCACAGGAATTTTACAAGAAATACGTGGCTATTCAGTTGGACGATTATGTGTCCATTATCAATGCACCGACTGCCGATAAACCGTACGGTAAGTCTTATACCGTTGAGATGCTTGGAAATGTAGTCGGTAGCCGACCGGTTCGTTACCTCAATGTGGAAATGAAACGATTGAAAGAGCTGGCTATTGCCCAGATGCAGGCAGGGGAGACAGTTTGGTTTGGTTCTGATGTAGGACAATCCAGCAACCGTAAGACAGGAGTCATGGCAGAGGGCATGTATGACTTTGTCTCTGGCATGGATATTGACTTGCACCAAGATAAGGCAGGTCGTCTCGATTATAGCGAAAGTCTCATGACCCATGCCATGGTCTTAACGGGTGTCGATCTTGATGAAAATGGTCAAGCGCTCAAGTGGAAGGTCGAAAATTCTTGGGGAGATAAGGTGGGTGACAAGGGCTACTTTGTTGCTAGCGACCGCTGGATGGATGAATATACCTATCAAATTGTGGTGAGAAAAGATTTATTGACAGAAGAAGAACTGACAGCCTATCATGCTGAACCAACCGTCCTAGCCCCATGGGATCCAATGGGAGCCTTGGCTAATTAATACTCAATAAAAAGCAAGGAGTTTCATACTCTCTCCTTGCTTTTTTGTGTTTTTCAGCTTTAATAAATTTCATCACCTAGGCTCATCAATCACAACTCTTCTTGCTCTTTCCGACTGTTACGCTTCAAGCAGAATAAGGATGCACCTAAACCTAGCAGTAAGCCAGCAACGGCTCCTCCTGTTGAGGTTGCCTCTCCAGTAGCTGGTAACTGGGCTTGTTTTTTAATTTGTTGCCTAGCTAGGTCTTGCCCTGTCACAGACATCCCTCTTGCTGTATCTGCCTCCTCCTCTGTCAGCTGCTTCAGATTTCCAACCTCAATCAAGCCAGGTAAGTGTGGTTTGTATGGCTCATTCTCTACTTGATGCACGGGTAGCTCGATAGGAGCTAGAGATGGCTTTTCAGGCTCTACTGATGGAGCAGGTGGAAGCGGTTGACCCGGAATTAACTGAGTAGGAGCCTTATAGGCAATGGAACGCCCTACTTCTTCTTTGCCACGGTAGCTAGTTGCTCGGATTAGACCTTCTTGTGGATAGTTGCTAACGTCAAGGTAGAGGCGTTCTCCCTCACGGCGATACCTTGCTCCCTCAACAGTCAGATGATTCCCATCAAATAAGACAAGCACAGGCGTGCCTTGAGCTAGGTCAATCACTACACGGCTCCATGTCCCTCTTGGTAACTCAAGCACCAATTCCTTCTGATTTTCGGTCACATCAGATACCTTTGCTGGTAAGGTAGGCACAATCTTTTCCTTCAAAATCTTGATGGAATCGAGAGAAATTTTCCTCTGGCTACCGTCAATCGATTCATCTGCAATAGTTACACGCAAGGTATGGCGACCATTTTTCAGCCCTATATAAGCACCAATTAAAACTGCCTTTTCTGTATTGTCAATTGACTTATGGAAAAGGAGATCTTCAACCACTTGACCGTCAATAGTCACCCTTGCCTTTCCTAGATGAGGAGACCTAAGACCGTAGATTTCGACACCTACTCCCTCAAATTCTAGGGTAAAGCTAGCAGCTTCATCGTCAGTTGAATCATGACGCTCCCCATATTTTTCTGTACGCGCATATAAAGCACTATCATCCCCGTCGCCAAAAGCTGAACCGTACTGGATACGAGGGTCACGATCATCTAGAAGTTCGTACTCCTTGCTCGTATCACGAATAACCTTAAAGAAATCGAGGGAAATCTTATTCCTCTCACCATCACGGGTCGGATTTGCATTACTGACACGAATGGTCAACTCATGTAAGCCTTCTACCAAACCGTCAAAACGACCAATGAGAGCTCCTTTTTCAACATCGTCACTCGATTGATAGAAATCAAGTTCACCGACCTCCTGACCATCTATAAGGGCGATAGCCTTACCTAGAGGGCGATTCTTAATCCCATAAACCTCAATACCTGTTCCTACAAATGGCAGGGTCAAAGAGGCATCTGCTTCCGAAATAGAGGTGTCTCCTGTAATATCTGCATACTTCTCTGTACCAGCCCACATACTACTGTCAGCCCAGTTCCCGAAGGCTGAACCATACTGGATACGAGGATCACGATCATCTAGAAGTTCTGTGAGGCCTGTCACACTAGCTGTGTTGGAAAAGGCTGTCGATACAGCTGGCTTTAATATCGGACGAACCCGATAACTGTAGGCTAAATCAGGTTGGACAGCTCGATCGATAAATTGAGTTTGGTCACTCGTTAGCAAAACGGTTTCCCCGTCACTTGTCCGCTCGATCTGGTAATAAAGGGCATTGTCCACAGGACTAAAAGTCAACTCAACCCTATCCTTGGTAATTCGTGTCGCCATCAGATCACTGATCTGAGCCATTATATCTTGGAGGATAAGGATATCTCCGGCAGTTGCTTCAATGGAAATCCGACCGTCTTGCAACTTGGTAAAGCGAGCCTTTTCTCCGTTTTTGAGCAGAGTAGCTGTTTCAATATTTGGGAAATCAATCACAACAGGGCCTGCTACATGTGGTTGGAGTTTGAGGCTGGTCAATTTCTTATTCTTCCATGCCATATCCACTTCCACATTACCACGGGCTACTAGGCCCTTGACAGAGCCGTCTGCCCACACATCTGGCAGGGCTGGTAGAGGAGCAATGTAGCCTGAGTGGGATTGAAGGAGCATTTCTGTCATCCCACTAGTCGCCCCAAAGTTTCCATCAATCTGAAAGGGTGGATGAGTATCCCAGAGGTTCGGTAAGGTAGAGGAACGCAACTGCTCAGACAAAAGACGGTGAGCACGGTTACCATCTAAAAGACGGGCCCAAAGGTTGATTTTATTTGCCTTAGACCAACCCGTTCCACCATCACCTCGGTGGTTGAGAGTAGCTCGTGCTGCTTCAAGATAGGCAGGATTGTCTTTGTTAAAGAGCGTACCTGGAAAGAGCCCAACTAGCTCAGACACATGACGGTGACCTGATTCGATGGAACGACGGTGTTCATCTGTAAAGCGTTCACTATCTTCTTCATACCACTCCTTGATACGACCCGATTGGTTGATATGTAGGGGCTTGAGTTTTTCAAACTTAGTCTGAATTTCTCCTACCAAGTCTTGATCGACATTGAGGATAGTGGCCGCCTCCATATAGTCATGGAAGAGTTGCCAAACCAAGGATTGATCATAGGTATTTCCAATGGTAATCGTTCCATGCTCTGGTGAATAAGACGGAGAAGAGACGTACCGGTCACTCTCCCGATCATAGTGGAGGAAACGATTCCAGAATGTAGCCGTTTCTTTCAACATCGGATAAATGGTGTCACGGAGCATCGTTTCGTCCTTGGTAAACTTGTAATAGTCATAGACATTCTGCATAATCCAAGCATTAGATGCTGGTGACCAGCCCCAATAATAGTTCCAACCTGGGGTCGTCCAGCCAAATGGGGTCGCCTGGGTATGGGCAAGCCAGCCATTTTCCTCACCCTCAGCAGATACGATATTAGCATAGTGTTTGGCTGCCTCACGACCATAATACCTCATATCATTGATGTAGTGAATCAATGGTAGGGCAGTTTCAGACATATTAGTGGCATAAACAGGCCAGTAGTTCATCTGCAAATTGACATTGAGGTGGTAGTCAGATGCCCAAGGTGGATTATCAGTAGCATTCCAGACCCCTTGCAGGTTAGCAGGCAGGGCATTTTTCCCATCACGGGAGGAGGAAATCATCAGATAGCGACCGTACTGGTAGAAGAGTTCTTCCAATTTACGGCTATTGCCTTGATAAGATGTCAGCAATTCCTTCGTAGTCTGAGCTGATTCTTCTGCTCCCAAATTGATTTCCACACGGTTAAAGATCCCTTGATAATCAGCAATATGGTCTGATTTAACCGCCTCAAATCCCTTCTTTTTAGCATTTGTAGCTGTCTGGCGAACAACTGCCTCTACATCCATCTCACGGTCACGGTAGTTTGTTTTGGGATTTTGAGAAAAATCCGTCTCTGCACTCAGATAGAGAGTCGCATAGCTTGCCCCTGTGATACGAATTTGGTCTACTAGATGTTCAAGGACACCGTCTGTATCAATGTTGACAAAGGAGGCAAATTTCAGACCATTATTTCGCACTGTCCCTGAAAGTAAGATACCATCTTCGCTGTAGGTTACGGTACCCTCTTTAAAATTGGAATCAGCATGGCTCAGACGTTTACGAATAGCCAAGTCCATCAAACCACCCATTTTCGTAAAGTGGGTCACAGATACATTGTCAGGATAGCTGACAAAGGTTTCACGATGGAAGGTCTTATCTTGATGACGATAATCTGTCGAAGTAATAGCTGTCTTCATATCCAGCTGGCGATGATAATTCTCCACAGCTGCCAGCTCCTTGGTTTCATTGAGCAAATCAACCTCAATATCACCAAAAGCTAGGTAGCGTCCATATTGTTCATTATACGGACCGACCAGATGAAGCTCTGCCAATTGCTTAGCAGTCTCCAAGTCACCTCTTTCCAATGCCTCGCGGATTTGAGGAATATAGACATGCTTGCCCTCTAAGTTTCCTCCATTATAGTCTGTCGAATCAGGTCGTGGACCCCCAGACCAAAGAGTTTTCTCATTATATTGGATACGCTCAGCACCAACCAGACCAAAGGTCTTACTCCCAATATCCCCATTTCCTGTCGGCAATGCCTCTTTTTCCCAGCCTTCATAAGTATTAGCAGCTGGGGCAGTATAGGTCAGAACAAAATCATTATTTGATATGGTTTCTTCAGCTCTAGTAGCACTTCTCGCCTCTCGACTAAGGCTAGTTTCAGAACTTCCCCCTACTTCTAGGCTAGAACGATTGGCAGAGAGCGCCTCCTCCTCTGGTAAGAAAGAGGTGGGACTGACCGGTCCTGAACTTAAATCTCCCTCCTCTGATAAGGCAGGAGAGGGGCTAGTTACTGATGAATCGGGAGTCTCTTTTCTATCAGAACTCGTTTCTGCCTTTGGCTCTGGTTGAGGTGTCTCAGCGCCTAACACTTCCTCTCCTTGCTGATGGGCAGGAGCAGTTGCAACTTCTTGAGCAAGAACTGGCTGAATCCCAAAAAGACTGACACCAATTAAGAGTGAACCGACACCGATACTCCATTTCCGAATGCTATAACGGCATCGTTTTTCAAATAGATAGTTGGACATATGCTCCTCCTTTAGCCAACGTAAGCGTTTTCAATTTTGTCCTCATTATATAGGATTCTATTCAGTATTGCAACCATAACGATAGAAAAAGAAGTCACCTATCAAGAATATTAAGAAAAAAGCCCCTATCCTGAAAAAGTTGCCTACTCTGTGTAACCAATAGATTCTCTAAATGAGAAAATATAGTTGTTTCGTTTACTTTTAGTACTAGGCAAGGAGCTGCAGGCTGCTTCAACAGTCTAAGGACTGTTGAAGGTTGGAAATCATACTGACGATAGTCAGTAACAATCGTAGAGTCCGGCAAAGCGAGTTCCAATCATCTAGAAGATGATTGGAAGTTGGAAATAAAGAAACGGAGTTTCCACAATTCATCTAGAAGATGATTGGAAGTTGGAAATAAAGAAACGGAGTTTCCACAATTCATCTAGAAGATGATTGGAAGTTGGAAATAAGGAAACGGAGTTTCCACAATCGTCGAAGTAATAAAAGTTAAACTAAATGAGTATAAATAAAAACCTGTATTGACAGTTCTAAGTATAAACCAATAACCATAAGAGCAATAGCCCTCACTAGGAATACTCCTAATAAGGGCTAGGGTCTATTTCTTTAGGATTCGTTTGTTTTCAGCTCTTTCAAGAAGCTACAGGTGCTACACTTTGGAGTTAGGACTTGGCTTCTTCTAGCTTTGGCTAACTCTTTTTTCACACTTAGGTGTCAGGTGTTTTTTCCACAAACGATAGGTGACATAGGCAAGTACACCTCCTAAGGTATTGGTCCATAGGTCATCTACTTCAAAAACACGACCGACATCAAAAAGGAAATCCAATAACAACTGACTACACTCGATAAAGAGACTCATCAAAAAGCTATAGATGACTACCAGTCGAAGGCTCTGCCATCTTCTAAAAAGCAAGACAAGGGCTAAGACGAGGGGATAAAGAAGAAAAATATTGGTCAGATTTTGAAGCAAAAGCAGCCACCAATCCGACAGACTGTCGAGCTTATCTGCATTAACAAGACTGTTAAAGGGAATTGGCAGAAAATAGAGCCTGCCGATTTGGACGATACCGGGTGTTGAAAAAGTCTTATACTGGGGATAGAAACTCTGCGGTAAAAAACACATCATAGCGATTACAAGGGCATAAAGCCATGCCCAAAATCGTACGATTTTCCGGCCGAGCTGGGTCAAGCCTCCCTTCCCTTGAAAGAAGTGCTTCATTCCTTGATACCTGCTTTTGCCTTGGCTGCTGCAATCCGGCTACATCTGGATTCACGGTCTTTTTTCATGGTGTTCGAACGCAACTGACCACAGGCTGCATCAATATCAGTACCGTGTTCTTGACGAACGACACAATTCACTCCATTCTTCTTGAGACGATCATAAAATGCCGCAACCCGTTCTGGTGTTGAACGACTGTACTGGTCATGCTCACTCACAGGGTTGTAAGGAATCAGATTGACATAAGAGAGCTTTCTAATGTTTTTGGTCAAATCTGCCAATTCTTGAGCTTGTTCTACACCGTCATTGACTTCATTCAGCATGATATACTCAAAAGTGACGCGACGATTGGTTGTTTCAATATAGTCTTCAATTGCTTCAAACAAGACCTCAATTGGAAACTTACGATTGATACGCATGATGCTGGAGCGAATAGTATTGTTCGGAGCATGGAGAGAAACAGCTAAATTGACTTGCACTCCTTCTCTTGCAAACTCACGGATTTTCGGTGCTAAACCAGAAGTTGAAACGGTGATATGGCGCGCCCCTATTGCCAGTCCCTTATCATCATTGACAGTCCGTAGGAAATTAAGAACATGGTCATAATTATCAAAGGGTTCTCCAATCCCCATCACCACAATATGGCTGACACGCTCTCCCTGCTTACGGTCATCAAAATACTTCTGTACCAGCATGATCTGAGCCATAATTTCTCCACTATTCAAATCCCGTTGCTTGCGAATTAGACCAGAAGCACAGAAAGTACAGCCAATATTACAGCCAACCTGGGTCGTTACACAAACCGACAAGCCATAATGCTGCCGCATCAAGACTGTTTCTATCAGCATGCCATCAGGCAATTCAAAAAGATACTTGACCGTTCCGTCTTTTGACTCTTGTACGATGCGTTGCTGGAGAGGATTCACCACAAAGTGGTCATTGAGTTTCCGAATCAGATCCTTGGAAAGATTGGTCATGTCCTCAAAGGTCTGTACACGATTGCGATAGAGCCACTCCCAAATCTGGGTTGCACGGAACTTCTTTTCACCTTGCTCCAATACCCAATCTATCAAACCGGTACGACTGAGGCTATAAATTGATGGTTTCATAGGTCTCCTACTTTTGGCGAATCACAAAGCTATGCTTGCTTTCGTGTGGCTCGCGCTGATTCTTTTTCTTACTTTGTTTTTTAGTCCGTTCTGACCTGCCTTGCTGTTGAAAAGAGGGATACTTCTTCTCACTCTTATCTTTTACAGTGAATGCACGCTGTGGTCTACGGTTGTTCCGACCACGACGCTTACGGTTCGGTCGGTCTTCTACCTCCATCGGTAATTCCTGTGGCTGAGCATTTCCTAATACAAAGTAGGCACAACCGAAGTTACAAAACTCCGTCAAATAATCATCCAAACGACTGATTTTTAGGTCTGACTTAACTACCTTTTCATCCTTGTAAAATCCTTTTAAACGGAGCTGTTCATTGCCCCAATCTCCTACAATGTAATCAAATTTCAGCATAAGGGAAGAAAAACGTTGCCCAAAAGCCGTCTGGTCAAAAGCATCACGGTAATCTTCCAAAAGGTCTAATTCGATATTTTCTGCGACAACCTTATCTCCAACACGGGCAAAACTAGGTCCAGGAAATTTATTATAATTGTACAATTCAGGTGCGATTTCCTTTTTCATCACTCCTCCTTTTCTATGTTCTATCTAACCTTATTATTATAACACGATTTAACAGCATATTGATAGAGCCAGAGGTATAGAAAAGAAATTTCAGAACATTCTCATATTCTTACGCTAGACAAGAGCCCTATTATAGATCATATAGTGATTTCACTTTTAAAAACTATGTTATGGAATTAGAAAAACTGCCCTTAAGCATGTCATAGACAGGCATAGCGTAATTATCGTGCTGGTTTTAAAGTGAATTGACCATATATAGCAAAAAAAGAGCCTCTACTGGCTCTTCGTTTTCTTTAAGTAGTCAATGGCTTCCTTGACATTGGTAACGGGTACAACTTCAATGTCAAGATTATCCTTTTTGACAGCCTCCATTGCTTCTTCATAATTGGTTTTAGCATTTGGTTTTTGCTTCAGAATCTCTTCATCAACAGGATTGTTAGGCACAAAGAAAATACTTGCCCCTGCTTTTGCTGCAGATAATACTTTCTTACCTGCACCCCCAATATCTCCAACTGAACCATCTTGCTCAATCGTTCCAGTTCCTGCAATCATACGACCATCCCGCAGGTCAGCGTCTGCTAATTGGGTGTAAATGGCTAGTGTAAACATCAAGCCTGCACTCGGACCGCCGATATTACCTGTCTGAAAATCAATCTGCTCACTGCTCTTGACCTCGGTATGATCCACAAGACCAATCCCAATCCCATTTTTTCCATTGGCTAACTTGATAATTTTTCCATCTGCAGTCATTTCTTGTCCAGCACTCAAATACCCGACTTTTACGTCACTTCCCAGCTGCAAACTGCTGACATATTCAATCAATTCAGGCGAGCTCTGAAAGGTCTTACCATTAACACTGACGACTGTATCGGCAATATTCAGGATATTCTTAAAGCTTGAATCCTCCGTCACATTGAGGACATATACTCCGAAAAATTCTAGAGAAGTCTCTTTGTTTGCTAAGGTCAAACCTTGGTACTTTGCCATATTTTGCGAAGTTTCCATGTAGAACTGACTAATTCGATAAAATTCTTCTGTATCTGCACCACCAGCTAGCTCTTCCTTGGGAATAATATCTGAATGGGAATCAAAAGCCGCCAACAAAAGCTGAACAGCTGTTGCTGGCTTAACCTGTATATAGACAAAATTATATGATCCTGGTTTTTCATCTTCTTGATTCCCCACCCTTAGTACTGTCCGAATATCCGAAGCCCCACCAGGACTTTCGATGTAGTAGGGAAGAGGAAAAAGAAGAGCCGCCCACACTAGAATCGTTGAGACAACGATGGAGACAATCAGGAGTAATTTTTTATTTTTTTTCATTCTTCAGTAATTCCTTGCTAATGTTTTTAGGTACATAAGGACTAATGTCTTGGTCAAAATACAAGAGTTCCCGTACTTGACTTGAAGAGACAAACTTGTACTCTGGTTTTGCCAATAGATAGATGGTCTCCATTTCTGGAGCCAGCTCACGATTGTAAAAATCAAAACTCGATTCATATTCCAAATCCATTCCATTTCGCAAACCACGTACTAGATAATTTGCACCGATGTGACGTGCTACATCAACGACCAACTGATCTTGTGCAACGACTACCTTAACCGTAGGTAGCTCACTAACCGCTTCTTCTATCAAGCGTCTCCGCTCCTCAGCTCCAAGAAGACCTTGTTTGTGGGGATTGACAAAGACACCCACATAAAGGACATCAAACAGTTGACTGGCTCGTTGAATCAAGTCCAAATGCCCATTTGTAAGCGGGTCAAATGACCCTGTAAAAAGCCCAATTTTACCTAACATAGACCACTACCTTGCTAATCCCGTAGATTTTTTCTTTCCAAATACCCAAATCGGCGACCTCTTCTGGAAGCTGGACCTCTTTATCGACCTCGCAGACGACCATTGCCTCTGCTGTTAACAGATTTCTCTGGCACAAATCCGTGACCGTCTCTACAATCGTTTCCTTTGCATAGGGTGGGTCTAGAAAAACAAGGTCAAACGCTCCCTGCACCAGTTCTAGCGCCTGTCTAGCTTCCATTGGCAAGAGTTGAAATTTAGTTGCTTCCTTGGTCATGGCAATATTTTCCCGAATAATCGCCTGCGCCTGCCGGTCTCGCTCTACCAGAACGGCTTGCGTCATCCCTCGCGAAATCGCTTCAATGGATAAACCACCACTTCCTGCAAATAAGTCTAAGACACGTCCTCCAGCAAAATAGGGACCAATCATATTAAAGATAGCGCCGCGAACCTTGTCTGAGGTCGGACGTGTGGTCTTTCCTGGTAAGGTTTTAAGGGGCCTTCCACCGTAATCTCCAGCAATAATTCTCATAGTTCTTATTATAGCATACTTATCCCAAATCTAATCTGTAAAAAATATAGAAAAAGAGCATTCCTGCCCTTTTCCTTTCATACCCTCTAGTTCATTTTCACTTTTCCATCCCAGCCATTAAGACCATAGCTCAAAATGTAGATATCATCATAACCATTCTTTTTCAAGAGCAGAGCTGCTTGCATGACCACCTGACCCCGATCATTTTCATAGAGCAAGACAGGCTTGTCTTTCCGCAGAGCTCCAAAACTTTGCTTCAACTGTTGGGAGGGGATATTACGGGCTCCCATTATATGTTTTTTCCGATATTCTGCTGGATCACGCAAATCAACCAGTTGACCACCGTGGATTTTCTCTGCAAAAGTAGGATTTTCCACCACCCTTGCTGCCTGGCGTAGGCGCCAATAATTGAAAGCGACCCAAACTCCCAATACGATTACAAACAACAATAAGACATAAAGCGTTGACATTTACTGCTCCTTTTTCTCTTGATATTCTAATTCTAAACGATGTTCCCGTCTTAAAACCAATTCAGCTTCCAGATAATCCAAACGCTCCATCAGTCCTGCTTCATAAATCCGACGTAGCTCTATCTGCATCATCTCAATATCATATAAGCGATTGCCCATATAGATAAAGATTCCAAACTGCTTTAACACCTGCTGCACATCATAAAGTTTCTTCATAGAAAAAGTGTAGCAAAACTGAATCAATATTGCAATAGCAAAAAACTTCCCTATTTCTCAGCTTCCCTTACCGTCAACTTTTATACTCATTTAGTTTAACTTTTATTACTTCCACAATCCTTGAAGGAATAAAAGGGAAACGAAATGACTATACTACACTACTAGTCTATCCCTTTCTCTCTTTCTTCACTAGATAGGTTTGTCATTGAAAAAGATGACAAATGTCACACGACAGCTCTTACATGAAAAAACCAGCGCCACAAAGCGCTGGTCACTGAAAATGTATCCTACGGTCCTGCGGACGATAGCCTCTTCTGCCCTGATAGATTATAAACCGGGTGCTTGTCCTAGTTCTGCTTGAATCATCCAAATATGCTTTTCAAGGCTTGCTTTTGCATCATGGAAAATGTCATTTGTCAAATCATCTCCCTCTTTATCTGTCACATCAAGCCCTTGTTGGAATAGGCTAACAAGATAGCGAAAGACTTCTACAACACGTCCTAATTGAACTTCCATAGACAAGCTATAGTCGCCTGGTACTTCTTTTAATTGGCTATTCTCACTAAATTCTTTCAAGGTAGAAAATGGTGCTCCACCCAAGGTAATCAAACGCTCGCTTACCTCATCGAGGTAGCCTTCCAACTCTTCCATATATTCATCCATTTTTGGATGCCATACGAGGAAGCCACGACCACGCATATACCAATGCACTTGGTGTAAAATAGAATGAGCAACTGACAAGTCTGCCACTACTTGATTCAAGAGTGCCTTTGTTTCTGGTTCTGCTTGTGCTTTTGCAAAACTTGCAATTTCGGCTGGTGATTGATAGAGTTTATTCATCATAAAAGGTTACCTTCTTTCTCTTATTTATAATCATTATAAATAAAGACACCAAAAATTGCAAGCATTTCGAATTTTATGAGAAAAGTTTCAACATTCACATAAAATGAGGAAAGCATTTTGGTTTAAAATACGATATAATAGAGGAGAAGCATATCTAAGGAGAAACTCATGAAAAAAATCGTCTTTGTCTGTCTTGGAAATATTTGCCGTAGCCCCATGGCTGAATTTGTCATGAAAAGGCTAACAGATCAGCTCATCATAGAAAGTCGAGCAACCTCATCTTGGGAACATGGTAATCCGATTCATAAGGGCACGCGCCAGATTCTCCAGCAATACCAGATTCCCTACAACGATCACAAATATTCCCAGCAGATCAGCCTAGACATCGCAGAAGAATATGACTATATCATCGGAATGGATAGCCAAAATATCGCTGATCTGAAAGAGATGCTCCCAACTAGACTGCATGGTAAAATCCATCCTTTTGCTGAAACCAGTGTGCCTGACCCTTGGTATACAGGGGATTTTGAGGAAACCTATCGCCTGGTAACTGCTGGCTGTCTAGCCTGGAAAAATCGACTTTTGTAAGCATATTTTGAAGAAACGATTTTTGTGATTCCCCTGAAAACATGATAAAATAAAAGCAGTAACTAGAAAAGAGAAAGCTATGAACAAGTTGATTCATTATCTGCAAACCATTGATTTGAACGACCTAAAAACCTATCTCACACGACCAAGGATTGAAAAGGCTTGTATGATCCTGATTAGCCTCTGCGCCTTATCGGTCTTTCTCGGGCGGATTCCCAGCAAGCAGACCTTGAGCTTAGATGATGGAAAAATCACCTATCATGGGACTGTAGTTGCTCATAAAATGTCTGGTAAGGGTAGCCTAACCTTTGAAAACGGTGACAAGTACGACGGACAATTTAAAAATGGTATTTTTAACGGTGAGGGAACCTTTCGCTCCGCCAGTGGTTGGACCTACGAGGGGGAATTTAAAAATGGTACGGCTGATGGTCAAGGAAAGTTGACAACTGAAGCCAAGGTCGTCTACGAAGGAACATTCAAACAAGGAATCTATCAACATGAGAATTAAATGGTTTTCAACAATACGAGTGCTAGGGATGCTCTTTGTACTGCTCTATCACTTTTACATCTCCTTTTTCCCCGGTGGATTTGTCGGGGTGGATCTCTTTTTCACCCTGTCTGGCTATCTAACAACCGCCTTATTTTTAGATGAATATGCCAAAGCCCAAACCATCGATTTCAAAGTTTTTTTTAGGCGACGTTTCTATCGGATTTTCCCACCAGTTGTCCTGACACTTCTTGTGACAACACCGCTTGCCCTATTGGTCCGTAATGACTTTATTGCCGGTATCGGACGTCAACTACTAGCTGCCCTAGGATTCATGACCAACTTTTTTGAAATTCTAGCAGGTGCTTCCTACGAAAATCAATTTACACCGCACCTCTTCCTCCATACTTGGAGCCTTGCCCTTGAAGTTCATTTTTATCTCCTTTGGGCATTGATAATCTGGGGGATAACACGACTAGCAAAAACGCTCGGTCAGCTCCGGGGAATGATTTTTCTCACCTCAAGCGGTCTCTTTTTCATCAGTTTTCTGACCATGTTTATTTCGAGTTTCTTTGTCAAGAGCTTCTCGACCATTTACTTTGCAACCTGGACCCATATTTTCCCATTCTTCCTAGGAAGCATGTTGGCCAGCTTGACTGGACTGAAAACTTTGACCCGACCATTTGAAAGAGCCATTGCCACTTGGAACTTAAAGCAAATATTGGCTCTTATGGCAGCTGGTTTAGGCCTTGAACTATTGCTCCTTGTTTTCTTAAAATTTGACAGTATCTGGACTTATCTCATCGGTTTTCTCCTTTCAAGCCTAGCGACTGCCATGATGATTTATGCAGCCCGTATCCTACACGCAAAGACGAAAAAAGTAAAAGAGCCAGCTCTTTTACTCTTCTTCTCCAACATTTCTTACAGTATCTATCTCTTCCATTGGCCTTTTTATACGATTTTTTCACAGTTGCTGAGCCACGGACTAGCTGTGCTGGTCACACTCCTTTTTTCCACCCTCTTTGCCACTCTTTCCTTCTACCTCATCGAGCCTTATCTGGCTGGAAAAAATGGGAAATTCTGGAATCTCGAGTTTGACCTCAAACCCTATGCAAAATGGATTTGGGCAACCGCTGCTACTCTCCTCCTTACTACGATAGGAGTTGGCCTCTTTGCACCTCGATTAGGAAATTTTGAACGTGAATCCCTAATCAATAACCTCTATCAAGCCAGAGATCGCATGGGACAAACCCAACAATTAGCTCAAAGAGGAAAGGCTACCTCTTTTGAAGTAGGCGAAGGATTGACCATTATTGGCGACTCCGTTACCTTACGATCAATAGAACAATTAAACATCTTTTTCCCAGACGCCTTTATCGATGCTCAAGAAAGCCGAAATGTAGCACAAGCAGCAGAAATCCTCCAAAATAACATCAATAATCATGCCTTGATGAAAGATGTGGTCATTGCTACAGGGGTCAATATTGTCTATAATTACGAAGAAGAACTAGACAACATCATTTCCATTCTGCCCAATGGGCACCATCTAATCCTCGTCACCCCTTATGACGGAAACTCAGCCCAGTATAGTGATTCCGTTGCTGAAAAATATGCAACCTACGCTCGGGAATTAGCTAAGAAGTATGATTTCATTGCCATTGCTGACTGGAATACCATTGCCAAGAATAATCCTCAAATTTGGACTGGTAGCGATAACATTCACTACGGTAGCAATCATGACACCATCGTGGAGGGAGCAACACTCTTTGCACAGACTATCAAGTCTGCACTAGAGCAGGTAGAAAAACAACTCGTCAAAAATGTCGGGGTCACTGAATAAGTAAGCCCAAGCCAAAACGCTTTAATACCAACTCTGTCTTAAAACGCTAGCTGAACCTTGTTTAGATTCTTTAATTACTTGTCATACTTATTTCGTTTACCTTTTATTACTTCAACGATTATGGAAACTCCGTTTCCTTATTTCTTTTCTTACAAAATTGAAAAACAAGCTATTTTTAGCTCGTTTTATGTACTTATTTGACATTTTATCCAGTTTTAGATATACTAGTAATAGAAAAAAGGCAGTTGCACAAACAACTACCCAATGCAGAACCGTTTAAGACGGTGGCATGTTTATTGGTTAAAGATAACCGTCAACCGACCAAAGTTGAGACGGTTATTTTTTTGTCGATTTTACCAGTTCAAGGACTAACATCACGAGAGCGATAACGAAGTTACCAGCCACAAACATGAGCGTTAAGACCTCAAAGGTAGACAAATCTAGCTCCTCCTTTCGTCAGATTTTGATGAATTGCCCATAGGCATCACCTCTCTTTCAGAATGAGTAGCCACCGTCTTAACTTTTCTGCTTCTCTAGTGTATCATATTTTTTAGATGAATACTCACTTATTCATCTTTTTTTATGTTCAATTCCTAACGGCATAGCTATCATTCGATTCATGCCCAATCACTCGAAAATGAACTTATACTCAATAAAAATCAAAAGTAGACTAAAAAACGAAGCCGAAGGTAGAACGAGCCTTCACCAAGGCAAGTTGACGAAGTATCCTTTTGATTTTTAAAGAGTATTATGATTGATTGACTATAGCTTTTCATCAACCGACTACAGTTGACAATGAGTCAAAAAATGGGCTCTATAATTTCTGTAGTGGGTAAATCCACTGTAGAGATTATGGAGCCTTTTTGAGTATAGAAAAAAAGTCCCATA
>NZ_JBUEQR010000040.1:0-79626 GCF_054968985.1 Streptococcus sp. 1F3
AGCCAAGCGAGGGGAGAAAGTCTATGGTAAGGTCAGTGGCAGACGCTTTGAGCGTGTCTCTATTGTGGCTGGTCAAATTGGCAATCAATTTGTAGCCCCGATGATTCACAAAGAAAGTATGACAAGTGACTTTTTTATGAAGTGGTTTTCAGAGGAAGTGTTACCCTCCTTATCTGAAATTCATGTTATTGTAATGGATAATGCTAGTTTTCACCCTAAGAAACAACTAGATGAGCTTTGTATTGAACATCACCACTTCTTTCTACCCTTACCACCTTATTCACCGGAGTTAAATCCAATTGAAACTGCATGGGCAAACTTAAAGAAGGCAATCATAGAATTATTACCACGATTCAAATCTATAAATGAATCATTTTGCTACTATTTTAAAACTTAATCACTATACAATAAGGAAGTAAATAATTTTGTGGCATCAACATTGAGAATAAATAAAATAGGTGATTTAATATGGGAATTTATGAGAAGAAAATTGAAGATTTAAAAGGTCTGAAATTTAATGTTCCGTCATATCAAAGAGGTTATCGCTGGACTGAGCATGAAGTAACAACTTTATTGGAAGATTTTTATTATCATAATACTGAGTATAAATATTGCTTACAGCCGCTAATTGTTAAAAAAGTTGCTGATGGCACTTATGATGTTGTTGATGGTCAACAGAGATTAACTACTATTTACATATTCTTCAAATTTATGTCTGCAAAATTCAGTAATAATCAATATGAATTTTTCGAGTTAGAATATGAAACTCGAAAACAGAGTGGTGATTACTTGAAAAAGTTGAATTTTGAGACCTATGAACAGATAGAAAATCTTGACATTGATGCCAGTCATATCAGTAAAGCATTTTCCGCAATTGATAAATGGCTTGGTTTGGAAGGGGTAAATCCAAATAATGCTTTGAATAGTATTTACAAGGTTCTGACTGAAAATGTATTTTTTATTTGGTATGAGATTGATGAATCAGAAGACCCTATAAAGATTTTTACTAAAGTTAATATGGGGAAAATACCATTAACAAATGCTGAGCTTATCAAGGCTTTGATACTCGATAAAAATAATGATCCAGTTGGAGGTGAGAGAGATCGAATACATCGTTCAATTGCATGGAATCAAATAGAACATCGGCTTCAACAGGATTCTTTTTGGCAGTTTTTAACTAACAATGAAGTTTATGATACCAAAATAGATTTCCTCTTCAATTTACTTATACATGGAAATTCTGAAGTATACCAAATTGACAAATACTCCACTTTTTATACGTTGTATGAAGATTATAAGAATGAAGAAAATAAATCGGAGTTTGTATCAAATTTTTGGTCAAAAGTTCAATTACTTTTTGAAGAACTAAATAATTGGTATTCGGATTTAAATAAGTATCATTTAATTGGCTACTTGCTTTCATTAGACAGTAAGAATATTGATGAAATAATTAAAGCTACACGTGATAAGAAAAAATCAGAAGCTTTCGATGAGTTGAAAAAATTAGCATTTGATACCATTCCTGATATAGACTCTTTAAAGAATTTAACATACAAAGATAAGAAAACAAAAAATCTCTTATTACTATTTAATTTAGTAACGCTGATAAATAAAAGTGAGAAGCAGTATCGTTTCCCATTTGATATCTATAAAACTCAAAAATGGGATATTGAACATATTCATGCGACTGCTGATGAATCGGCTGAACCTGATGACGGCTTAGGAAATCTCACTTTACTAGATGCTAAAACAAATCGTTCATATCAAGATAGTCCTTTTGAACACAAAAGGAAAATCATTATTGAAGTAGATGCTAAAGGTCGATTTGTTCCAGTTTGTACTAGAAATGTCTTTTTAAAAGTGTATAGTGAAGAGATTGAAAATTTTGAGGTTTGGTCAGATGATGATAAAAACGACTACATTAAAGCAATGAAGTTTGAATTTAATAAATTCTTTGGCTCTGAAGTGGAGTAAATATGAGTATGGTTGATGGAAAATATGATCTAAAGTCTCTTCTAGAAAGTTACCGCATTGTAATCCCGCTGATTCAACGCGATTATGCGCAAGGTAGAATGGATCTAAGAACAACTGAGGTTAGAAAACAATTATTAATTGATATTAATTATGCTTTAGTTAACTGTGAAGAACCAACTTTAGATCTTAATTTTATTTATGGAAAGTCAAATGATGGAAATTTTATTCCATTAGATGGCCAACAGCGACTTACAACATTATTTTTAGTATATCTTTTTGCTTTCAGAGACAGTCTTGATTGTGATTTTCTTGGGAACTTTTCTTATGAAACAAGAGATTCGTCCAAGCAATTTTTTATTAGTTTGTTTGAACATAGAAAAGATATTTTTCAGATTGAGGAGAAACCATCTGAAATAATAAAAGATGCTGCTTGGTTTGCAGATTCATGGAATTTGGATCCTACTATTCAAGGAGTACTAGTAACCTTAGATGCTATTACTGAGTTTTTTGACTTTCAGTACAACTATTCAGAGATTTTAAACTCTAATGCGAATTATAGAGTTACTTTCAATTTCCTTGACATTGAAGAGTTAGGATCAGAAGATGAACTATACATTAAATTAAACTCAAGAGGACGGCCACTCACTGATTTTGAAAATTTTAAAGCAAGATTTATTTCAAGAGTAAATGAGATAGACTCTAAATTAGCAAATGATATAGCATTTAAGATAGATACAAAATGGGCGGATGTTATTTGGAAATTGGATAAAAATAGATTTGATATACATTTTTTAAACTTATTTGAAATTGCTCTCATTAATAATTTGGATTCTCTGGATTATTCACAACGAGAGAATTGGACTTCTCAAGTTAATTTAAATAGTATAAATTTAGAGCATGTAAAATTAATAATTGGCGTCCTTGAGTTTCTTTCTGAGAATAAGTATCCAGATGTATCTAATATTTTAGTGGAAGCGATTGAGAGTAAAGAACTGAAATCAAGAGTATATTTCCATGTAATTTCAATGTTTATACTTCATAATGGTAATAATCTAGATAATAGTTTTGAAACCTGGTATCGTATCTTTCGGAATCTGATAGAGAATTCTAAAATTGATTCTCCATCACCATATGAGAGAGCTATTAAAGGCATTAATGAGCAAATTTCTCACATGTCAGATCTTCTAAGTCATTTATCGGAAGATAACAGAATTTCAGGTTTTAATTATGAACAAGTTTCCGAAGAGATAGAAAAAGCTAAATTCATTATTGCTGATGAATCTTTGAAAGTTCTTATTTTTCAAGCTGAAAATCATCCTTATTTTAGTGGACAAATTCGAAGTTGTTTTTATTTTGAATCTGATGATTCATTAGAATGTAAACGTGAGAAGATGTCGTACTATTGGGATAAACTATCAAAAATGTTTGATAGTTCAAAAGCTTTTGAAGGTCGCTTACTGAGAACTGCTTTATTAGCTCTTGGAGACTATACTCTAAATGTTGGCAGTTATAAGACGCTTTGTCAGGATGATCCAAATGAAAGTTCCAGTACACCGAGCTTGAAAAGACTGTTTTCGTTGAGGGGTAGTCTTGTTAGGAGTCTTCTTGATGATATTGATTCTGAAAAAGCTTTAAAGGACGAGTATAATCGAATTATTGTGGAGAATTTAAGCCAAATTGATACACATGACTGGCGCTATGCATTTATAAGTAATTATGAAGTCATGTTCAATCAGATGTCGTCAAATCATTACAGGCTTAAAAGTGCTTACTCTGATAATGATATGATTATGATACCTAAAATGAACTCTAGAGCTAAAGATACAGATGTTCATTTATTAGCCTTAATGGAGGAACTTAAAAAATTTGGAATATATTCTACCTACGAAAGTGATCTTGGTTTGTGGACACACAATCGTTATATAGATATCTATCCAATGAGGATTCAAATCTATTTTAGAGATAATTTTTTCCTTATTCAAATTGAGGATGGTGTTCAGGATAGACTGATTAATCCAGGTGAAGATAGTCCATCTGATTATATGACTGTAGCTAAGTATTTAGTTAATAAAAGTGAATAAAAATACATTTTATGATTGACAAGTGAATAAAAATGCTATATAATCAGAATAGCTTTGAAAAGAGGAGACAATATGAAAAAGAGATGGAAAGTCCGATGATGCCTTCTTAATAGATAAAACAATAGAAAATATCAATATTATAAAAAAGATAGCAAAAGAGGTAGTAGGATGAAATTGAAAAAAATGATAACAGGGCTAGTAGCACTAGTAGCAGCTTTTAGTCTGGCAGCATGTGGCTCAAGTAACAAGGATACGGGAAAGACTTCTTTGGAAAAAATCAAAGAAAAAGGAACCTTGGTGGTTGCGACTAGTCCAGACTATGCACCGTTTGAATTTCAGGCTTTGGTTGATGGGAAAAATAAGGTTGTGGGTGCTGATATTTTAATGGCAGAAAAAATTGCTGAAAAATTGGGTGTTAAGCTAGAAGTATCTTCTATGAGCTTTGATAATGTTTTAACCAGTGTCCAAAACGGCAAGGCCGATCTAGCGATTGCAGGACTTTCTGTATCAGAAGAGCGGATGAAAGTGTTTGACTTTTCAGAAGCCTACTATGATGTTCAAGATGTTTTGTTGGTCAAAAAAGATCTTACGAGTAAGTATAGCTCATTTGATGATCTAGCTGATAAAAAAGTAGCTGTGCAAAAAGGGTCTACTCAAGAAGCTTATGCGAAGGAGAACCTAAAAATTGCGAGTATTGTTTCGCTTACTCAAATGGGAGAGGCAATTAACGAATTAAAATCTGGTCAAGTAGATGCTGTTTTACTGGATTCACCAGTAGCCTTAGGCTATGTTAGTCAAAACAAGGACCTTGCAATCGCAGACATTAGTCTTACCAAAACAGATACTAATGCAAAAGCAATCGTGATGCCTAAAGATAGCGGTAGCTTAAAAGAAGAGATTGATAAAATTGTGACAGAGTTAGTTGAAGCAGGCGAATATGAAAACTACTTGAAAGAAGTTGCTAAGTATACAGCTGTAGAATAGGAAGAAGCCCCAATCTAAGTGGATTGGGGCTTTTCTCCTCTTTTTTGCTCCCTACGCTTGAGATAGTAGGTTGTGAGACGTGGAATGGTGAGATGAGCGCCATCTGCGTCTGCAGTCAAGGTGAAAGGACTTGTTGGAATGGCATTTGAAGAAAAGACAAGCTGGTACTCTGCTCCTTCAGGTAAGTCAAGTGGTACATCGTATATTTCTTGATCGTTGAAATTGTTGACGACAAGAATTTCTTCCTCGTCACTGTAGCGACAGAAGGCATAGCAGTTGGCTTCTGCTAAGATGCTTACCCATTTAAAGCCTTTTTCATGGGCTTGATGGTCGTATTTCCAGAAAGCATCGTGGTGGCGGTAGAAGTTGGTGAGGGTTTTCATCATTTGAGCAAAGGCCTGATGGATTGGGAAATCAAGGAGATTCCAGTCCATTTGGGTATATTCATGCCATTCACGGATATGCCCCCATTCATTGCCCATAAAGATGAGCTTTTTACCAGGATGGGCAAAGAAATAGCTGTAGTAGGCACGCGCTAGGTGGAATTTATCCTCATAATCCCCATCCATCTTATTGATAATGGAGAGTTTCCCATGAACAACTTCATCGTGTGATAGCGGTAAGATGAACTGTTCTCTTTGATTGTAATACATGCCAAAGGTGATTTCATTGGAGTGGTACTTACGGTAAATAGAGGGGCGTCCCATGTACTCAAGGGTATCGTTCATCCAGCCCAAATCCCATTTCAGGTCAAAACCAAGTCCACCCTCTTCAAGCGGGTGAGTTACTTTGGGATAGCTAGAGGAATCTTCAGCAATCATAAGCACACCCTTAAATTCAGTATGAACCAAGGCATTGACCCGCTTTATAAAATCAATTGCGCTATGATTGAGCTTGTCATCGTCGGTTTCCCCCCGCCAATAGAGGAGGTAGGAGAGCGCATCGACACGGATTCCGTCAAAATGGAATTCATGAAGCCAATACTTGATATTGGAGAGGAGGAAGGAGCGAGTGACTCCTTTTCCAAGATCGAAATTAGCAGTCCCCCATTGTTGGTTTTCTCGGTCGCTCTCTCTCTCGTATTCATAGAGCCAACTACCGTCAAATTGGGAGAGCCCGTGGGCATCTTTACAAAAATGAAGTGGTACCCAGTCGAGGATAACCCCGATTCCTGCCTGATGGCACTGGTCGATGAGATATTTTAATTCATCAGGTTTACCATAGCGGCTGGTTGGACTGTAATAGCCGGTTACTTGGTAGCCCCAAGAAGCGTCCAGCGGGTGTTCTGTCAGTGGCAATAGTTCAATATGGGTAAATTGATGTTCCTTGACGTAGTCAATGAGGAGTGGAGCAATTTCCTTATAGGAATAGTAGGGATTGGCTTGGTCTTTATCTCCGCCTAATTTTTGCTTCCAAGAGCCTAGGTGAACTTCATAGACGGAAATTGGTTCTTCTTTGAAGTCGGACTTGCTTCTGTGCTCTATCCAAGCCTTATCCTTAAATTTGTAGCGGGAATTGTAGGTAGTTGAAGCAGTATCAGGGCGAAGTTGACTAAAGAAAGCATAGGGATCTGCCTTGTAGAGCTCTCTGCCATCAGGGGTTACGATGAGATATTTATAGTTTTCAAGTGACTTTAAGCCGTCCACATAGAGCTGGAAGATTCCTTCTTGTTCAGATTTCATAGGGTGGGTCTTCTGCCAGCTATTAAAGTCGCCTACAAGAAAAACATTCTGTGCATTAGGCGCAAAGACACGAAATTCTGTACCAATAATCTTATTGCGCTCCTTGATGATGTGGGCTCCTAATTTTTCATAAAGACTGGTATGTTCGCCAGTACGTAGATAATATAAATCAAGATCTGTGAAGCTCATGCAGTCTCCTTTCTAAAGCGGGAGTGGGTAAATCGTGCGGTTACTGTCTCGGTTTATACTCATTTAGTTTAACTTTTATTACTTCGACGATTGTGGAAACTCCGTTTCTCTATTTCGAACTTCCAATCATCTTCTAGATGAATAGTGGAAACTCCGTTTCTTTATTTCCAACTTCCAATCATCTTCTAGATGAATAGTGGAAACTCCGTTTCTTTATTTCCAACTTCCAATCATCTTCTAGATGATTGGAACTCGCTTTGCCGTACTCTACGATTGTTACGGACTATCGTCAGTATGATTTCCAACCTTCAACAGTCCTTAGACTGTTGAAGCAGCCTGCAGCTCCTTGCCTAGTACTAAAAGTAAATTAAACAACTATATCTGCCTTTTTATTTTTCATACTTGGTTCTTAGAACCTGTATTCACAAGTAAAGTGCTATTATAGAAGCGATCTTTTTTCGCTTCATCAAGGCTGTTTTTATGTTGAAAAAACGAATGATGGGGAGCTTAAAAACGAGCCTTAGATGGAAGTGCTGAACTGTGAATAGGGGTTCAGTATCATTCCTTTCGATGGTGGAGTGATACGAGGACGTCCGCCACTATTTTTGCCTTGGTGTGCTTGCTCTTAGTCTGTCAGCGCTTAATCAGTAATCTCCTTGTAGAGTTCAATGTAGCGTTGAGCAGATGCTGTCCAGCTGACATCTGTCGTCATGGCTTGGTAGATCAATTGTTGCCAATCTTCTGGGCGATTATAATAGGTGTCAAGTGCCAAATCGTAGACTTGTTTCATACTGTGAGCTTGCTTGCCCCAGAAGCTAAAGCCAGTTCCTTCTTTACTGACCCAGTTATAGGGGCGCACGGTATCTTGTAGTCCACCTGTTTCACGAACTAACGGTAAGGTACCATAGTGCATGGAAATCAGCTGACTAATGCCACATGGTTCAAACATGGACGGCATGAGGAAGAGATCGCTAGCGGCATAGATCTGATGTGCCAAAGGTTCATTGTATCCTTGGTAGAAGGCAAACTTATCTGGATAACTATTCTTGAAATAGTGGAAGGCGTTTTCGATGTCTGTTTCTCCATTTCCAAGAATAACAAATTGGACATGTGCCTGTAGGAGTTGGCTGAGAACCTCCGTTAAGAGATAGAAGCCTTTTTGCCAGGTCAAGCGAGATACGATTCCAATCAAGAGGACATGTTCATCTTGAGGGAGACCAAACTGGGCTTGGAGAGCTAATTTATTGGCTTTCTTTTCTTGGATGGTTTCAAGGGAATAGTTATGTGTGAGATAGCTATCTGTCTGACTATTCCATGTGTCGTAGTCGATTCCATTGACAATGCCTAGCAAATCATGGCGACGCAATTCTAGGACATGCTCCATGTGTTCGCCAAACTCTTCGGTCAGAATTTCATGGGCATAGGTTTCAGATACGGTAGTCACCTTGTCTGCATAAAGAATCCCCAGCTTCATGAAGCTGATGCAGTCATCGTGGAAACGAGCAATCCCGTCAACATAGTAGCTATAATCCATTCCTAAGGCAGACCAGAGAGCTTGCTTGTTGAAAATTCCTTGGAAGGCTAGATTGTGAATGGTAAAGACGTGTTTGATGGTGCGAAATTCTTCACGGTAACTATAAAAGGTTCGACACAAGAAAGGAATGGCAGCTGTATGCCAGTCATGGCTATGAATGATGTCAGGGAAGTAGTGGAGAGCTTCCAACAAGCGACAGGTCGCATGCTGGAAGAAGCCAAAACGCATGGCATCATCATCGTAGCCGTACAAGTCTTTGCGCTCGAAGTAGTCCCGATGTTCGATGAAGTAGAAAGTAACCCCATCTATGATTTGTTGATAGACATTTGCCATCGATTGAATATCGCCTGCTCGGACATCAAAGCTAGAGACATAGTCAAAATCTGCATGATGATTGATAGCAATTTTTAGATAGAGTGGCAAAACTACTCGTACGTCCATTCCTTGTTTGGCTAATTCCTTGGGAAGGGAGCCGATAACATCTGCCAATCCTCCTGTTTTAATAAAAGGAAGCCCTTCTGAAGCGACAAAGAGAACAGATTTTTTGCTCATAATTCCTCCTAAATAACTTGATATGCTTTCAAATAGGCAGGTGTAGATGCACTTCCTTTAATATCAACTGGATGCGAAATCATAGTTGCTTTATCAATAATGGCATTTTCAATATTGGCTCCACTCTTGATGCTGACACCGTTTAAGATGATGGAGTTTTTAATGACCACCCCTTCTTCAATGATGACATCCCGGTCAATGACAGAATTTTCCACCTGCCCATTGATTGTGCCACCATTTGAAATCAGGCTGCGCTTGACTTCAGCAAGTGGGCCGTAAAGGCAAGGGGAGCTGTCGCTAGTCTGCGTATGGATGGGCCAATTATTCTTAAAGAGAAGTTTACGTGTATCGGGGTCAATCAAGTCAAGCTGAGTTTGGAAATAGGCTTCAACTGTATTGATACAGGCAACGAAATCACGGTGGGCATAGCCGACAATGCGGTATTGATCTACAACATCATGTAAGATATCCTTAAGCCAGTAAAGGGCTGATACCTTGTTGGCACGTTTAATCAATTCAAGGAAAAGGGTACGCTTCATGAAGTAGGCTTCAAGAGAGACAGGGCGATTCTTATATTTGCCGTGGTTTTCCTCAAATTCGATAATTCGTTTATCTTCCCCAAATTTAAGGGTTTGACAACCGATGAAGTTTTCCTTCGCATTGGTGACGTTTTTGTATAAGACAGTAATGTCTGCTTTGGTTTCTAAATGTTCGTCCAATAATTTTGAAAAATCTTGGCTGTAGATGAAATAAGAAGGAGCAATGAGGACGTATTCCTTATGCGAATTTTCAATATAGTGAATATTATCTGAGAAAGCCTTGATGTCGTGCTGGTAGATTGAATTTGGGTCTGTCACGCTGTTTAAGAGGCGCAATTTACCGCGTTTGCTATTGATATTGTAGTGCTTACCTGTTCCGACATGCTGGATGGTTGAGCGCATCTTAGCAGGCATATAGACTTGGAAATCACTGATACCAGAATTGGACATGTTGGAGAGGACAAAATCAATCAAGCGATAGCGTCCCAAAAAGCCAAATGCTTGAATCCCTCGGTGATTCATGACATCTCCAAAATGGACATTGTTTCCTTCAATGTTGACGATTCCTAATGTATTTCTTAACATGGCAGTCCTTTCTTATTTGCTGATGTTTTTATCGATCAAAATGATTGAGTCAGCAGTACCTGAGAGCTTTGTTCCTTCTGTAATCTTCACGTTTTCGGCAACGATAACATAGTCTAGTTGAACATTTTCTCCGATGATGGCTCCTGGGAGGAGGACGGAGTTTTTCACAGAAGCCCCTTGGTTGACTACTACATCGGTAGAGATAACAGAGTGCTCGACCCTTCCTTCAATAATGGCGCCCTTGTCAATATAAGCGCTACGGACGGTTGCATTGCTACCGATGACTTGGGCTGGAGAACCGGAGTCTTCTGAATAAATCCTCCAAGAAGGATCAGAAAGGTCCAAATCATCAGCGTGATCAATCAAATCCATATTGGATTCCCAGAGGCTATTGACGGTTCCTACGTCCTTCCAGTAGCCACGGAATGGGTGTGCATAAAGGCGTTTGCCGTCTGCAAGGTATTTTGGAATAATATCATGTCCAAAGTCATGAGACGAGGTATCGCTCTTATCATCTTCAAGGAGATATTTCCGCAAGGTTTTCCAAGTGAAGATGTAGATTCCCATGGAAGCCAGATTGCTCTTTGGTTTAGCTGGTTTTTCCTCAAACTCTTCAATGCGATAGTCACTGTTCGTATTCATGATCCCAAAGCGAGAGGCTTCCTTTATCGGAACTTCGATGACAGCAATGGTGGCATCGGCCTCATTTTGAATATGAGTGTCTAGCAATTTATCATAGTTCATCTTGTAGATATGATCACCAGACAAGATAAGAACATACTCTGGGTCATGAAGGTCTACGAAGTCAATATTTTGGGTAATCGCATCAGCTGTTCCTTTATAGAGCCCAAATCCTTCAATTTTCTCACTAGGAGGAAGTACAAAGACACCTGATCCTTGAACATCTAAGCCCCAACGCTGTGATTGGGCAACATATGAGTTGAGGAGGACAGGCTCGTACTGGGTCAAAACACCAACAATGTCAATCCCTGAGTTTGCACAGTTACTAAGCGGAAAATCAATAATACGGTATTTTCCACCGAATGCAACCGCAGGTTTTGCAACCTTTTTGGTCAAGCCTTCCAAGCGTGTTCCACGTCCGCCAGCAAGAATCATTGCTAATAATTTATTTTGTACCAAAATAGATCACTCCTTATATATATGATAGAATTATTATAGCATAAATAAAAACATAATGGAAGCGTTTTCTAGAAAAATAATTGAATTATTTTCATTTTTTCTTGCGGAACGCTTTCATCATGTTTGGTGAGTGATATGGGGCTAGGGTTAGTCAGGCAGGGGAGAGTCAAAATTTACTTCCTCAAGTAGGTAATGGATAAATTTTTCCCCCATTTCAGAGAGAATGGTTTTTTCATGTTGAATATAGACAAGGTCAATAGTATCGTCGTAATCAAGGGGAATGGAAACGATATTGTCTCCATTAAGATTAGGATTTAAAATCCCTGTCGCAATGGTATAGCCGTCCAGTCCGATTAAGAGATTGAAGAGGGTCGCACGGTCGGATACGACAATGGACTTTTTGTGGTGTTCTTGCGAGAGAATTTCTTCAGAGAAGTAAAAAGAGTTGTGGATTCCTTGCTCGTAGCTCAGATAAGGGAAGTCAGCCAGATCCTCTAAGCGAATGAGCGATTGTTGCGCAAGGGGATTGGTCTTGCTGACAAAGACATGAGGCCTTGCCTTAAAGAGAGGGGTGTGGCTCAAACGATGGTCATCTAGCATCTTCAGCAGGACATCTCGGTTAAAACGATTGAGGAAGAGGACCCCGATTTCCGAACGGAAATTTTTGACGTCGTCGATAATTTCCCAGGTCCGTGTTTCCCGTAAGAAGAGCTCATAGTCTTCCATATCGGTTTCTTTTAAGAGGGAGACAAAGGCATTGACCACAAAGGCATAGTGTTGGGAAGATACGCTAAAGAGCTGACGCTTGGCGCCTGGATTTTTATAACGTTCTTCTAAGAGTTCTGTTTGCTCCACCACCTGACGGGCATAGGAGAGAAATTCCATGCCGTCTCTTGTGAGGGTGATCCCCTTAGGATTGCGGTAGAAAATTTCGATGCCCATTTCCTTTTCCAAATCACGGACAGCGTTTGATAGGCTAGGCTGGGTGATGAATAATTGTTTGGCAGCTTCGTTCATACTACCTGTTTCAGCAATTTTAATGATGTAGTGTAATTGTTGGATTCTCATATATCTATTGTATCATGATTTGACAAAAAAGGGCGGAAAATGTATAATGCAGGATAAGAAAACCTTTAATTGAGTCCAGAGAGGCAAAGAAGGCGAATACAGATACAAGAGACGAGCATTTCCAGACTTGTGCAGTACATGTGATGTACCCCTACACTGTGCTACTGGCTTGGAATTGCGGAAGGCTCATTCTTTTCGTGTAACCTTGCCTAGGGCAGGGTTATTTTTTGTAGGAGGAAACATGATCTTAAAAGAATTAATGCCTGTTGTCCGTCAAGAGTGTTTGGCACCTAATATCTTTTCCTTGATTTTGCAAGGTGAGATGGTAGCTGAGATGCAGCCAGGGCAATTCCTGCATCTGAAAGTACCAGACCAGTCTATGGTTTTGCGCAGACCGATTTCCATTTCTGAAATGGATGTCGAAAAGAAAGAGGTACGCTTGATTTATCGGGTAGAGGGACAGGGGACAGCTGTTTTTTCCAAGATGCAGGTAGGGGAGAAAATAGATGTGATGGGGCCACTAGGAAATGGTTTTCCAATGGAGCATTTAGAGGCGGGGCAGACCCTACTTGCCATCGGTGGTGGAATTGGTGTTCCTCCCTTGGTAGAACTAGCAAAACAGGCCTATCAAAAAGGTGTCAAGGTGGTTTCTGTAATTGGTTTTGCCGATCGGCAAGGCGTCATCTTAGAAGAGGAATTGAAGCGCTATGGTGAAGTTTTGGTGACGACTGATAATGGTAGCTATGGTCAACAGGGCTATGTTTCTACGGTGGTTGATCGGTTATCTGAAGGCTTTGATGCAGTCTATGCTTGTGGTGCACCCGCTATGATGGCTTATGTGAATAAGCGGTTTGAAGGTCATCCACACGCCTATCTCTCTCTTGAAGCCCGTATGGCTTGTGGCATGGGAGCCTGCTATGCCTGTGTGGTTCACCCCAAAGGAGGGCTGGAGCATGAAAGCAAGCGTGTCTGTAAGGAAGGTCCTGTCTTTGCGACAGGTAGCCTTGTCCTATAAGAAAGGAGTATGAGATGATAGAGAAAGGCTTACGGGTCTCCCTGCCGGGGCTTGACTTAAAAAATCCCATTATTCCAGCTTCAGGCTGTTTTGGCTTTGGGCAGGAATATGCAGATTATTTTGATTTGAATCGTTTGGGGTCAATCATGATTAAGGCTACGACCCAGTATCCACGCTTTGGCAATCCAACGCCTCGGGTTGCTGAGACACCGTCTGGAATGTTAAATGCGATTGGTTTGCAAAATCCAGGTGTAGATGTAGTCTTGGCTGAAAAGTTGCCTTGGTTAGAAGACCACTTCCCTCATCTTCCGATTATTGCCAATGTCGCTGGTTTTTCTAACGAAGAATATGCTTATGTAGCAGGAAAAATTTCCCAAGCTAAAAATGTCAAGGCGATTGAACTCAATATTTCTTGTCCCAATGTAGATCATGGCAATCAGGGACTCCTCATCGGTCAGGTTCCGGATTTGGCTTACGGAGCAGTGCGAGCAGCAGTGAGTGCTTCAAGCGTTCCTGTCTATGTCAAATTGACACCGAGTGTGGCAGATATTACCTTGTTAGCTAAGGCAGCAGCAGATGCGGGAGCAAGTGGTCTCACCATGATCAATACCTTGGTGGGCATGCGCTTCAATCTAAAAACGAGAAAACCAATTATCGCAAATGGGACAGGTGGGATGTCAGGTCCTGCAGTCTTTCCAGTGGCTTTAAAATTGATTCGACAGGTAGCACAGGTGACTCATCTACCAATCATTGGAATGGGGGGAGTTGATTCAGCAGAAAAAGCGCTTGAGATGATGATAGCAGGAGCCTCAGCTATCGGGGTTGGGACGGCTAATTTTACAGATCCCTTTGCTTGCCCGACCATTATTGAGGACCTGCCAAGGGTAATGGATAAATATGGTATTGGGAGTTTGGAAACCCTGCGTCGAGATATCCGACAGGAATTAGGGGGATCAGGGAATTTTGTACAGGTTAGTACTTGACAATCGTCAGATAAATGAGTAGAATAGGGGATAGAAGTTAGAATAACGGATTATTCCTTTAACTCAGTCCAGAGAGGCTAGGAAGGTGTTCGTAATAAAGGAGGGGATTCTCCCTTCTTTTCGTGCAACCTTGTCTCCTTAGGCAAGGTTATTTTTGTAGAGAGGGAGAAAAATGAGAGAAGAAAGACCGATTATCGCCCTTGATTTCCCGAGTTTTGAGCAGGTTAAAGCCTTTTTAGGTCTTTTCCCACGCGATGAAAGCTTGTATGTCAAGGTAGGGATGGAATTGTACTATGCAGAGGGGCCTAAGATGCTGACCTATCTCAAAGGGTTAGGACATCATATTTTCCTAGATCTGAAACTGCATGATATTCCTAATACAGTAGAAGCGGCCATGCGTGTCTTAGCTGGTATTGGCGTAGATATGACGAATGTCCATGCTGCAGGTGGTGTCGAGATGATGAAAGCAGCTAAGCGTGGCTTGGGAGACGGCGTTAAGCTTCTTGCTGTGACCCAGCTGACCTCGACTTCTGAAGAGCAGATGAGAGAAGAGCAAAATATTCAAAGTAGTCTGAAAGAGTCCGTATTGCATTATGCACAAAAAACCTATGAGGCTGGCTTAGATGGGGTGGTATGTTCGGCTCAAGAAGCAGCAGCAATTAAACAAGTCACCGCCCCTGACTTTGTCTGTCTGACCCCTGGTATCCGCCCACTAGGTGCAGCAGTAGGCGACCAAAAGCGGGTAGTCACCCCAGCCGATGCTTATCAAATTGGGAGTGATTATATCGTTGTAGGGCGCCCTATCACGCAGGCAACCAATCCAGTAGAAGCCTATCGAACTATTTATAAAGAGTGGAATAATAAGATACGAGGGCGTATAAAAAGCGAATGAAAAATAGGAAATACGACGAAGAGTTTAGTAAGAATTTGCTTTGCAAATTCCTATTCCCCACCTCCAAAGGTATGCCATACCTTTGGAGCTAGGAGGATTTATCTTTTTTCCAAGCTTTTAGCCCGAGTTCAGTTAACTCAAGATATGAGAGCGTGAAACGAGTAAAGCAAAAATAGGAGTTTTGACGCAGAACCTTGGTTCTAGGAAAAACTATCTTTTTTGCACAACTCGTAGCTCGAGTTCAATTAAGATGTGAAGCTGTTAAAAAACCGACTGAAAAATAGGTGGCCGAGCAGAAGTTGCAAGCAACTTCGTTGTGAGACCCCAGCGAAGATAGCTAGGCTAGTCACCAATGAAATGCAGGGAATAGCCAGCTAGCTACCGCTAATACACTGTATTTCAATCCATTTCTGTTACGGTCTTTTTCGCACAGAGTTTAGGGCGTATAAAAAGCGAACGCACCCAACGGCATCCGTATCTGTAAAACGAGCAAGCTCGTAACAGCTACAGCAAAAATAGAAGACTGACGACGTGTTCGATGAACACGAGGAAGTCTATCCTTACAGGATTCTCAGCTGTAATCGGCTTTAGCCGATGATAGCCAGGTATAAGCTAAATAACTAGAAAACAGAAAAAAGGAGTAACAGATGACACTATCAAGAGAAATTGCAGCACACTTGCTCGATATTAAGGCTGTGTATTTACAGCCGGAAGATCCATTTACATGGGCTTCAGGAATTCAATCACCGATTTATACGGACAATCGGGTTACCCTGTCTTATCCAGATACCCGAACCTTGATTGAGGATGGCTTTGTAGAGAAAATCAAAGAGGCATTCCCAGAAGTAGAGGTTATTGCAGGGACTGCAACCGCAGGCATTCCTCATGGGGCGATTATTGCTGATCGTATGAACCTGCCTTTTGCTTATATCCGTAGTAAACCAAAAGATCATGGGGCAGGAAATCAGGTGGAAGGTCGCATTGTGAAGGGGCAAAAGATGGTCGTGATTGAAGACTTGATTTCGACAGGAGGCTCCGTGCTAGATGCTGTAGCAGCTGCAGAGCGTGAGGGAGCAGATGTCCTGGGTGTGGTCGCTATTTTTACCTATGAATTACCAAAGGCAGAAGCGAATTTTGAGCAAGCAGGTGTCAAGTTGGTAACCTTATCAAACTATAGTGAACTCATCAAGGTTGCCAAGGTTCAAGGCTATATCAATGCAGACGGCTTGACCTTATTGAAGAAATTTAAAGAAAATCAAGAAACTTGGCAGGACTAGTCCTGCCTTGCCAGTAAAGAGCAGAAGAGCAGTAGATGAACATGCATTCCTGCTCTCTTTTTTGTGAGAATAGAAATCTGATGTGTAAAGTGATATAATAGGTAGCATGTACCGTCTATTTTTTAAGTATCTTCAGAAATTGATGTGGTTGATTACCCTCTTTTGGTTAGTCGTTGTTGTTCAGGAACTATGGAATTTTCCAAGACTGCTTCTCTATGCTGCAGCAATCTTCATTTTCTTAGTAGCGTGGAAAAAAGAAGCAGTCCTAAAAGCCTATTGTTATGCAATGGGCCACAAGAGAGTCCTGATGGGCTTTGCCATTTTCTTTCAGGTATTGGTCATTCTATCAGCTAATTTGTTGGTCAGACGGGACGCAGCGGTTGTCATTACCGGGGCATTAGAGTTGCTAGATGGACAGTCCATCTCTAACTATCTGACGCGAAACCCCAATAATCTTCCCATGTTTTTATATGCTAGAGCCCTCTATCATCTCTTTGGTTTCAGTGCCCTGTGGGTCTTGCAGGTTTTGGGAATGCTATCCATAAATGGGACAGCCTATATCCTGTATCGGACTGGTCGTGATTTTTTTAGCCAGCAGGTGGCAGACAGTCTTTTTACGCTTTATCTGCTATTACTTGGAGTTTCACCCTATGTCATTCAAACCTACACTGATATTACATCACTTCCCTTTTTGGCAGGTCAGCTATACTTGATGCTCACGCTCTTAAAAGAGGAGCAAAAAGTCAATCAACGCCTATGTTCGCTCGGTTTTCTAACTGCTGTTGCCAGTGTTTTGCGCCCCACAGCGCTCATCATCGTAATCGCCTTTGCGATGCTCCTCTTTTTGAAAGGACCATGGCAACGATTTGCTCATTACATGTTGGTGTTGGCGACTAGTTTTGGCTTAGTCTTTGCAGGTCTGATGTATGGAATCCATCATCAACAGGAAGTCAAGATTGTCCGTGATGAAACCCTAGCTAAGGGCTTAACAACCTTTATCAATCTGGGCTTAACCTATTCAGGAACGGATCAGGAGGATATGAAGGAAGGGCTTCTCGTCTATATCGATTCTGAGAAGCGTCATGATTACAATAATGGAATGTTTGCGAAAGAAAATGAGATAAAAGAGATTAAACGCAGACTGAGGGAGTATACGCTTGTAACATTTGCCCAACACTTGGAATATAAGCTCGCTATGACCTTATACGATGGATCACTTAATTGGCTCTATCGGAATCCTGAGGACGAGAAAACGCCTCTTGTATCTCCGCTATACAAGTATACAAAAGATAATACGTTGGCGGAAGTGGTACGGCAAGCAATCATTCAGTACGATGGAGACTATTACCACTATTATCGCTTCATGAAACAGTTTATATGGCTGGTGGCAGTAGTCGGTTTGGTGGCAGCTGTGTGGAGCTATCCTTCAGATGATACAGTCCATTTTTTAAGCCTAGCGATCTTTGGAGGTCTTTTGTTCCTGATGGTTTTTGAAGGTGGGAAAACCCGCTATTTACTACAATTTTTCCCGCAGATTTTACTACTATCCAGTCTTGGATTAACCAGACTATGGAATAAGGAAAGGAAATTATGATTTCAGTTATTGTTCCCTGCTTTAATGAAGAAGAGGCCATTCCCCTCTTTTATCAGAAAATGGAGCTTATCCGTGCGCAGATGGGGGAAGGCTTTGAGTATCTCTTTATCAATGATGGCTCAAAAGATCGAACCTTGGAGGTCTTACGGGAGTTAAGCAGTCGAGATGAGGCAGTTCATTATCTGTCTTTTTCTAGAAATTTTGGAAAGGAAGCCGCTCTCTATGCAGGTCTCAAGGAGGCAAATGGTGATTTAGTGACAGTAATGGATGTCGACTTGCAAGATCCGCCGGAGATGCTGATGGAGATGAAGGCTATGCTGGATGTTAATCCAGACTTGGATTGTGTCGGCACTCGTCGTGTGAGCCGTGAAGGTGAGCCAGCCATTCGGAGCTTCTTTGCGACCCTCTTTTACAAGATGATGCATAGCATCAGTCAGGTAGATGTGGTGGATGGAGCGCGTGATTTTCGCTTGATGCGCCGGCATATGGTAGACGCTATCTTAGAAGTCTCAGAATACAACCGTTTTTCAAAGGGAATTTTTGCATGGGTTGGCTTTGAGACGGAGTATCTTCCTTATGAAAATATTGAGCGTGTGGCTGGAGAGACCAGTTGGTCTTTCTGGAAGTTGTTCTCCTATTCAATCGAGGGGATTATCAATTTTTCAGAGGTTCCATTAAATATTGCCTCGTATCTGGGCTTATTGACCTTTCTCTTTTCCCTTTTGCTGATGGGGGTAATCGTCTTTAAGACGCTTGTATTTGGCGATCCAACTATCGGCTGGCCCTCTACTATTTGTATCATTCTATTTCTGGGTGGCTTGCAGTTGATGACCATAGGAATTTTAGGGAAATATATATCAAAAGTATTTCTAGAAACCAAGAAACGCCCGATTTATTTAGTGAAAGAAAGAAGTAAGAAAAGGCTGGACAAGTAAAAGGAGGACGGAATGCCTAAAGGAGAATGGAAGTGGGCAACCTTAGGGACAGGAGTGATTGCTCAGGAACTCGCCCAAACCTTGCAAGAGTTGGGAGGAAATCTTTATTCGGTCGCAAATCGTACTTACGAAAAAGGAGTAGCCTTTGCAGAGCAATATGGGATTGAAAAGGTTTATCGTGAAATCGATGAGGTCTTTCAAGATGAGGAGGTTGATATCATCTATATTTCAACGCCCCATAATACCCATATTGACTTTCTTCGTAAGGCCTTGGCAGCAGGAAAACACGTGCTGTGTGAGAAGTCCATTACCCTAAATAGTGAGGAGTTAGCAGAAGCCATGCAGCTTGCGAAGGAGCATGGGGTCGTATTAGCAGAAGCCATGACTCTCTATCACATGCCCTTATATCGCAAGTTGAAAGAGATTCTTGCTTCGGGTAGTCTGGGTTCTCTCAAGATGATTCAGATGAATTTTGGGAGCTATAAAGACTATGATATGACCAATCGGTTTTTTAATCGGAACTTAGCAGGCGGTGCTCTTTTAGATATCGGGGTATATGCCTTGTCCTTTGTGAGGTGGTTTATGTCCTCATGCCCTCATCAGGTCGTCTCACAGGTTCGCCTAGCACCGACCGGAGTGGACGAACAGGTTGGTATCTTGTTGACCAATGAAGAAGGAGAGATGGCAACCGTTAGCCTTACCCTCCATGCCAAACAGCCCAAGCGTGGCATGCTGGCTTATGAGAAGGGATATATTGAAATTCTTGACTATCCAAGAGGAGAGCGAGCTGTGATTACTTACACCGAAGATGGGCATCAAGAAGTGCTTGAGTTTGGTGATACAAGTAAAGCCTTAGCCTATGAGGTACTCGATATGGAAGCAGCAGTAGCAGGCAGTGAAGCCCAGATGTATCTCAACTACAGCTATGATGTCATGCAACTGATGACAGGGTTGCGCAAGGAATGGGGCTTAATCTACCCAGAAGAAGAGTGAGAAAGAGGAAGCAGATGGAACATTCAGCTTGGCATGATTTGATAAAAGAGCAGCTCCCGCAGGGCTATTTCGGGAAAATCAATCAATTTTTGGACTATGTGTATGGACAGGGGGTCGTCTATCCTCCGAGGGAGAAGGTCTTTCATGCGATTCAGACAACTGCTCTTGAAGATGTAAAGGTTGTGATTCTAGGCCAAGACCCTTATCATGGACCTCAGCAGGCACAGGGCTTGAGCTTCTCTGTTCCAGATGAGCTCCCAGCCCCTCCGTCCTTGCAGAATATTCTAAAAGAATTAGCAGATGATGTGGGGCAAAAAGAGCACCATGATTTGACAGCTTGGGCGGAACAAGGTGTTTTGCTACTGAACGCCAGTTTGACCGTTCCAGCTGGCCAAGCCAATGGTCATGCCGGGCAAATCTGGGAGCCTTTTACAGACGCTGTTATCAAGGTGGTAAATAATAAAGAAAGTCCCGTTGTCTTTATCCTCTGGGGATCTTATGCCCGAAAGAAAAAAATCTTGGTGACCAATTCTCACCATCTGGTGCTTGAATCAGCTCACCCAAGTCCCTTGTCCGCCTATCGTGGCTTTTTCGGTAGCAGGCCCTTTTCAAGGACCAATCAATTTTTAGAAAACAAGGGCTTGGCACCAATTGATTGGCTTTTGTAGGAGGAAAAATGGTAAAACTAGCAACGATTTGTTATCTTGATAATGGGAAGGAATTGCTTCTCTTACACCGTAACAAAAAGAAAAAGGATATCCATGCTGGGAAATGGATAGGTGTCGGTGGCAAGCTAGAAGCAGGTGAGACACCGCAGGAATGTGCTGTGCGGGAGATTTTTGAGGAGACGGGCTTACGGGCAAAGCCAATTTTAAAAGGTCTGATTACCTTTCCTGACTTTACTCCAGGTCATGACTGGTACACATATGTATTTAAGGTGACAGAGTTTGAAGGGGAATTGGTTGAGTGTGATGAGGGGACGCTTGAATGGGTACCTTATGAAGAGGTTCTTTTAAAGCCGACTTGGGAGGGAGACCGGATCTTTATCTCTTGGTTACTGGAGAATAAGCCCTTCTTTTCAGCCAAGTTTAGCTATGAGGGAAATCAGCTGGTGGACAGTCAGGTCGATTTTTATGGATAGGATAAAGGAGTAGAGATGTTACTAATCAAAAATGGACGGGTCATGGACCCCAAGACAGGCTTTGACCAAGTCTGTGATGTCTTGGTGGAAGGTAGAAAAATTGTGCAGATTGCAGCAAGGATTGATGCAGCAGCTGATCGAGTAATCGATGCGACGGGCTTCGTGGTCGCACCTGGCTTGATTGATATCCATGTGCATTTTAGAGAGCCCGGTCAGACCCACAAGGAGGACATCCATACAGGAGCCTTGTCGGCAGCAGCTGGGGGCTTCACACGAGTGGTCATGATGGCAAATACCAGCCCGACAATTTCGACGGTTGAAACCTTAGAGGAAGTTCTAGCATCAGCTAAGCGTGAAGCCATTCATATCCATTCTGTTGCAACTATTACGGAGAATTTTGATGGTCAACATCTGACGGATTTCAAGGCTTTACTGGCTGCAGGAGCAGTGGGTTTTTCAGATGATGGGATTCCTCTGACCAGCTCTCGTGTGGTACGAGAAGCTCTGGAAGAGGCAAAAAAATTAGGTAGCTTTATTAGCCTCCATGAAGAAGATCCTGAATTGAATGGGATTTTGGGATTGAATGAAGAAATTGCACGCAAGCATTTTCATATCTGTGGGGCGACAGGTGTGGCAGAATACAGCATGGTAGCGCGTGATGTTATGATTGCTTATGCGACCAAGGCTCCTGTCCATATCCAACACCTCTCTAAGGAAGAAAGTGTCAAAGTCGTCGAGTTTGCCCAGCAATTAGGTGCTCAGGTGACAGCAGAAGTAGCACCCCAGCATTTTTCAAAGACGGAAAGTTTGCTCCTGACCCAAGGGAGCAATGCCAAGATGAATCCGCCTCTGCGCTTGGAATCAGACCGCTTAGCAGTTATTGAGGGTCTGAAATCAGGAGTGATTTCCATTATCGCGACAGACCATGCTCCCCACCATCAAGACGAGAAAAATGTAGAAGACATTACTCAGGCACCATCAGGTATGACAGGACTTGAAACATCGCTTTCACTCGGCTTAACCTATTTGGTAGCAGCAGGGCATTTGACCCTGATGGAACTCCTAGAAAAAATGACAGTGAATCCAGCTCAACTCTATCAGTTTGATGCAGGGTATTTGGCAGAAAACGGTCCAGCAGATATTACTATTTTTGCTTCCGATGAGGAGCGAATAGTCGGCTCTGTCTTTGAATCTAAGGCGAGCAATTCACCCTTTGTCGGTGAGGCATTGAAAGGGAGGATCTGCTATACGATTTGTGATGGACAAGTCGTATATGAAGCGCCTTAGATAGGGACAGCTCCTCGTCAGCTGGCATACTCTTTGAAATCCAAAAGGATTGAACGTAAAAAGAAAAACCTAAGGAAATCCTTAGGTTTTCTTGCCTTGTTTGGTCAGATTTAAGCCCCAAGGGACCAAGTTCTCCTCTTTTTTTAGGATTCGTTCAATGTTTTCCCTGTGTCGAACAATGACAAAAGCACCTAGGAAAAGGATAACCAGAGTAAAGACAAGGTCATAGCCATGAATGAGGAAGTCTACACTTGGAAAAAGAAGAGCACCTAGCATACCGAGGAGGGAGCTGATAATGCTTGATAGAGATACCATGGAGCTTAAATAGAGGGTAATCCCAAAAACGAATATCAGATAGATACAAAAGAGCGGGGCAAATCCCATCAATACCCCTGCGGATGTCGCTACAGCCTTGCCTCCTTTGAATTGGGCAAAGAGAGGAAAGGTATGTCCCAATACAGCAACCAATCCAAAGACGATAGGAGAGAGGCTATCAGCCTGTAGCCAGATAGGCAGAAGAACGGCTAAGCTACCTTTTAAAAAGTCTAGAATAAAGACTGCAATACCAGCTTGCTTCCCCAATACACGGAAGGTATTGGTTGTCCCAATATTTCCCGAACCATACTCACGGATATTTTTATGGAAAAAGATTTTACCAATCCACAGACCAGATGGGATAGATCCTAGTAAATAAGCAATCAATAAAAATAATATCGTTTTCATCATGTCCCTATTATACCACGAAATCGCTCAAGCTCCTATTTCATAGACTACAATATTTTGAAAGACATGTGACAGCGGAAAATAAGATACGAGAGCGTAAAACAACTCCTAGAAAAAATAGACAATCGAAGCAGGTTGTCTTGCAACCAATGAGATTGGTCTTTTTTTCAGCGAGTTGTAGCTCGAGTTCAATTACATAAGATACGAGAGCGTTTGACACAAGTTTCACTTGTTTTATTTCCAACCTTCAACAGTCTATCCTCAGACTGTTGAAGCAACTCCTAGAAAAAATAGGCGGCCGAGCAGAAGTTGCTTGCAACTTCGTTGCGAGACCCCGGCGAAGCTAGCTAGGCTAGTCACAAATGAAATGCAGGGAATAGTCAGCTAGCTACCGCCAATAAAACAAGTTAGTGTATCTTATTCATTTTTTATCTTTTTTCCAAGCTTTTAGCCCGAGTTCAGTTAACTCAAGATACGAGAGCGTTTGACACAAGTTTCACTTGTTTTATTTCCAACCTTCAACAGTCTATCCTCAGACTGTTGAAGCAACTCCTAGAAAAAATAGGCGGCCGAGCAGAAGTTGCTTGCAACTTCGTTGCGAGACCCCTGCGAAGATAGCTAGGCTAGTCACCAATGAAATGAGGGAATAGCCAGCTAGCTACCGCTAATACCCTATATTTCAATCCATTTCTGTTACGGTTTTTCGCACAGAGTTTAGGCTGAACTCAGTTACATAAGATACGAGAGCGTTTGACACAAGTTTCACTTGTTTTATTTCCAACCTTCAACAGTCTATCCTCAGACTGTTGAAGCAACTCCTAGAAAAAATAGGCGGCCGAGCAGAAGTTATTTCTCTACCAATAGTCCATGCTCAAACGATGTTACTCCCTTCAGTATAAAACAGTGAGTAGTAGAGAGTTGTTACTTTTACCTTTAACTGCGACCTTGCGATTACATGAAAGCAATCGTTACTGTTTTTTGGTTTTTTTATACTGATGATGGGGAGCTAGGAGCCATCACCATTTGCAAAAATAGCAAAAAACTTGTAAGATAGTAAGGATGAATAACACAGGAGGTTCCTTGTGGCAAAAAAGGAAATCAATATTAACAATTACAATGATGATGCGATTCAGGTTTTAGAAGGGCTGGATGCGGTTCGGAAACGACCCGGTATGTATATTGGGTCCACCGATGGAGCTGGTTTGCACCATTTGGTTTGGGAAATTGTTGACAATGCGGTCGATGAAGCCCTATCCGGCTTTGGTGATAAGATTGATGTCACGATTCATAAAGACGGTAGTCTGAGTGTCGCTGACCATGGTCGAGGAATGCCAGTCGGTATGCATGCGATGGGGATTCCTACGGTAGAGGTTATTTTTACCGTACTTCATGCTGGAGGAAAATTCGGTCAAGGTGGCTATAAGACCTCAGGAGGTCTACATGGGGTAGGTTCTTCTGTGGTGAATGCCCTCTCTAGCTGGTTGGAAGTAGAAATTACTCGTGAGGGCTCTGTTTACCGCCAGCGTTTTGAAAATGGTGGAAAGCCTGTGACCAGTCTTGAAAAAGTGGGGACAGCTCCCAAGTCTAAATCAGGAACCAAGGTTCGCTTTATGCCTGACAGCAGCATTTTTTCAACGACTGATTTTAAATACAACACTATTGCAGAACGTTTGAATGAGTCAGCCTTTTTGTTGAAGCAGGTAACTTTGACATTACTAGATGAGCGAACAGGAGAAGAAAGCCAGTTCCACTATGAAAATGGCGTTCAGGACTTTGTTAGCTACCTGAATGAGGATAAGGAAACCTTGACCCCTGTCTTATATTTTGAGGGCGAAGAGGGTGGTTTCCAAGTAGAAGTGGCACTTCAGTATAATGATGGCTACTCAGACAATATCCTTTCTTTTGTCAATAATGTCCGTACCAAGGACGGTGGTACTCACGAAACCGGTCTTAAAACAGCCATCACCAAGGCAATGAATGACTATGCTAGAAAGACAGGTCTACTCAAGGAAAAAGATAAAAACTTAGAGGGTTCTGATTACCGCGAGGGGCTAGCAGCTGTCTTATCTATTTTAGTGCCTGAGGAGCATTTGCAGTTTGAGGGGCAGACCAAGGACAAACTGGGCAGTCCTCTTGCCCGTCCAGCAGTCGATAGTATTGTCTCAGAACGATTGACTTTCTTTCTGTTGGAAAATGGCGAATTGGCTTCTAATCTCATTCGTAAGGCAATTCGTGCCAGAGATGCGCGAGAGGCTGCCCGCAAGGCTCGTGATGAAAGTCGTAATGGGAAGAAAAACAAGAAAGATAAGGGACTTTTATCAGGGAAGTTAACCCCTGCCCAGTCTAAAAATGCTGCCAAAAATGAACTCTATCTGGTCGAGGGAGATTCAGCCGGTGGTTCAGCAAAGCAGGGACGGGATCGCAAATTCCAAGCGATTTTGCCCCTCCGAGGAAAGGTCATCAATACTGCTAAGGCGAAAATGGCAGATATTCTGAAAAATGAAGAAATCAACACCATGATTTATACGATTGGTGCAGGTGTCGGAGCAGACTTTAAACTGGAAGATGTCAACTATGATAAGATTATCATCATGACCGATGCGGATACAGATGGCGCCCATATTCAGACCCTTCTTTTAACTTTCTTTTATCGCTATATGCGCCCACTAGTGGAGGCTGGCAAGGTCTATATCGCCCTTCCCCCTCTTTATAAGATGAGTAAGGGAAAAGGCAAGCAGGAAAAGATTGCCTATGCTTGGTCAGATAACGAATTGGAGCAGCTCCGTAGGGACTTTGGCAAGGGAGCCATGTTACAACGTTATAAAGGACTGGGAGAGATGAATGCTGACCAACTTTGGGAAACCACTATGAATCCAGATACTCGCACCCTTATTCGTGTGACAATCGAGGACCTCGCACGGGCTGAACGTCGTGTCTCTGTCCTTATGGGGGACAAGGTGGAGCCTCGTCGTAAGTGGATAGAGGATAATGTCAGATTTACCTTGGAAGAAAGTGGAGTGTTTTAGAATTTTAAGGAAATAGAAAATATGGTAAAAATACAAAGTGTTGAACCAAATATTGCTCAATTAGCTAATGGATGGTTGGAGACGTATGGATTAGATTATAAGCTTGAGCAGGAAAGCTTAAATACTGAAATTGATAAAGCATTAGAGGAATATTATTCTAAAAATGGTGGTTCAGGAGGTAATCGCCCTGATGCTAAACTTCTTTTACAAGATAAATTCGGAAATTATTTTCCTATCTTGATTGAGTATAAAGGTTATAAGGATAAACTTGTGAAATTAGATAGCCAAGATGAGGTGGTTAATTTAAAGAAAGATAATACACCACATTATGCTAATATCAATGGGTATGCTGTAAATGGTGCAGTGCATTATGCTAATGCTTTGCTTCATTTTACTAGTTATACGGATATTATTGCGATAGGTATGACAGGGTATAAAGATAAAACTGATCAGTTAAACTATTCTATAGGTGTTTATTATGTTTCTAAATCAAATTTGGGTATAGGTCAAAAAGTAGGAGAGTTTACAGATTTTTCCTTTTTAGCACCTAACTATTTTGATTCGTTTATCGAGGCAATAAATAGTTTAACTTTGTCTGAGGAAGAATTAGAGCGTTTAAAAAATAAACGTGAGAAAGAAATTGAGACAAGTTTAATAAAACTAAACAATGATATTTATCAAAATGAAAAAGGGTTAGGGGAAAATGACCGTGTTTATTTAGTTGCCGCTTCCATTATCGCAACATTGGGAATACCAGGGGAAGTAGCACCTTTAGAGAAATCTGAACTGAAATCTAAAAAGGAAAAGGGCAATGATAGTGATGGTCAAATTCTAAAACGAAAAATAGAAGATTTTTTTAATGAAAAGGATTTACCTGATTCGAAGAAAGAGTTAATTATTCGTACTTTATCTAATACCATTCTATCGGATAAAATTAATAAAATAAGTAATGGTGAAAGTCAATTAAAACGTGTTTTTTCCAAAATTGTTGACGATTTAGGAATTTACTATAAAATTGGGTTGACAACAGATTTCACTGGCAAACTCTTTAATGAAATGTATTCATGGTTAGGCTTTTCTCAGGATAAGTTAAATGATGTTGTTTTAACCCCTTCATATGTTGCAAATTTTCTGGTTAAATTAGCTCGGGTTAATAAAGATTCTTATGTGTGGGACTTTGCAACAGGTTCTGCGGGTCTTTTAGTTGCTGCTATGAATGAAATGTTAAAAGATGCTAAAAATAGTATTACTTCTCCAGAAGAATTAGCATTAAAAGAAGCAAAGATTAAAGCAGAACAATTGTTAGGATTAGAGATTCTTGACGGTGTGTATATGCTAGCAGTTCTCAATATGATACTAATGGGAGATGGTAGTTCTAATATTTTAAATCAAGACTCTTTAACTGAGTTTAATGGAAATTATGGATTCGGGAAAGAAGGGAAAAAATTTCCAGCAGACGCCTTTATTCTCAATCCACCATACTCTGCTGAAGGAAATGGAATGATTTTTGTTAAGACAGCTTTAAATATGATGTCTAAAGGCTATGCTTCCGTCATTATTCAAGATTCTATTGGTAAAAATGGTCAGGAAATTAGAAAAGATATTCTTGAGAAACATACTCTGTTAGCATCAATAAAAATGCCAAGTGATGTCTTTATTGGTAAATCAGGTGTGCAAACTTCAATTTATGTTTTTAAAGTAGGTGAGAAACACGAAGAAAAACAGCCAGTTCGCTTTATTGATTTAAGAAATGATGGCTATAAGCGAGCTAGTCGTAAAAAAACAAAGGCAGGTAATAATCTACGTGATGTAGATAATGCTGTGGGACGCTATGAAGAGGTTGTTAATTTAGTGAGATTTGGTAGTAGTCAACTCTCTATTATGACTAGTAATGAATTTATTGAAGAATCTATTTCTTTAGAAGAAAATAAGATTGGGTTAGACTGGAATTTTGAACATCATCAAAAAATTGATACTACCCCAACCTTAGAAGATTTCAAAAAGACAGTGGCAGATTATCTATCTTGGGAAGTGACGCAACTTCTGAAACAAAAAGGAGAAGATACCTCAAAAAAAGCCTGAGCCCTCGCCTGCAAAAGTTAGAAGATGATTTTGTAAAGGCAGGGGGCGAGTGGAGAGAAAAGGCAATATGTGAGTTGTTTCGTAAAATTCCTACTAAAAAATTACCTTATAAAGCTAGAGATTTGCAAGGAAAGCATGACGAAGTGTATTCCTTGCCTGCTTTAACAGCAGGTGTAGAAAATCAGGGATTAGCATATTTTGTGCCTAAGGAAGGTGCTACGGTACTACGACATTGCATTAGTGTATCGGCTAACGGAGCTAATACAGGAGTGATGTTTTATCAATCGAAAGAGTTTACTGTTCTTCAAGATAGTTATGCAATCGAATTTATTGAGCATGAAATTTCGGATTTATCTTATCTCTATTTTGTAGGAGCTTTACAGAAATCAATCCGTTACCGATTTGATTGGTCTAATAAAGCTGGATGGGATAGAATAAAAACGGAAAAAATAACAATCCCATATATAAATAAAGAAATTGCATTTCAATATATGGAAAGCTATATAAAATTGCTCGAGGCTGAACGCATCGAGACGCTCGAGGCTTATTTAACAGTAACAGGATTAAATGAGTATCATCTAACGAAAAATGATGAAGAAATACTTGACAAGTTCGCAAAACTCTCCGATACTAAGAGTAGAGTAGAGTAGAGGAATGGGGAACTTATGCTTCATTCTTCTTAGAAAAGGTATTACGTTGGTGTCAAGGCATTAAAGAATTAAATCCTCTCCATTTAGATAGTTTAGAAGATCTTTCACAACCTATTTATCCATTTTATGGACAAGCTACTATGAACAATGGGATTATTTCTTATCGTCAGCTCAAGAATGATGTGTTGAATAATAAGAAAGGTTTGCCAACCTTACTAATCCATTCAAATAATCAGAATATTGTCTACTTAGAGACACCGTTTTATTTGAAAGATGGTCATGGTGCAACAAGTGTTCTTCAATCTAAGCAACTTAATCGATATACTGGGTTGTACTTTATGACAACAATAAAAAGAGTGATTGAACAACGTTTCAATTATAATTCAAAGGCAACCAAAATTGGATTAAAACATACAAAGATTGTATTACCAATACTGAATGATAAGATAGACTATTATTTTATGCTTGCTTTTATTAAAGTCATTGAAAAACTAGTAATTAGGGATTTAGTTGAGTGGACAGACAAGAAGATTGAAGCAACGAAAGAGGTCGTGGTTCAGCATTAATATTCTACTACGGTATGTAGGTGAACGTGAGCGAGCCTAAAATGGATAATCGCCGCCGTAGTGAAAGAAGCTAATATTAGCTTTAGGGAAGTTGGAAGACGGAAGGCTTCCAACTTAGGAATGGAACTCCGCAGGAGATTGCTTCCGTCCCCACTACCTAAGGCGATTATCAAAAAAGTAAAAAGAAAGAGTAACTTTCCGACAAGAAACGAAGAAAGGAATGTTCTGTTAGTCTTTCTAACTGAACACGGGACTAAATTCCTAGTGAAAAAGATAAATCTCCCTAGATGTCTATCATCGTCGGTCGATTTTCTATTTTTCTACAGAATTTTTCGGTAAGCCGAATTGTCCCTTTGTATCTTAATTTATGTCAAATATTCAAAACATGTCCTTAGAGGACATCATGGGAGAGCGTTTTGGGCGCTACTCCAAATACATCATTCAAGAGCGGGCTTTGCCGGACATTCGGGACGGCTTAAAGCCTGTGCAACGGCGGATTCTTTATTCGATGAATAAAGATGGCAACACGCACGATAAGGGCTATCGCAAGTCTGCCAAGTCTGTCGGAAATATCATGGGGAATTTCCACCCCCATGGGGATTCGTCTATTTACGATGCCATGGTTCGCATGAGCCAGGACTGGAAAAATCGTGAGATTTTGGTGGAGATGCACGGAAACAACGGTTCGATGGACGGTGATCCACCTGCGGCGATGCGGTATACCGAGGCACGCTTGTCTGAAATGGCAGGCTTCTTGCTAGAAGACATCGACAAGAAAACCGTTCCTTTTGCCTGGAACTTTGATGATACGGAAAAAGAACCGACGGTCTTACCTGCTGCCTTTCCGAATCTCTTGGTCAATGGGGCGACAGGGATTTCAGCAGGATATGCAACTGACATTCCGCCCCACAATCTTTCAGAAGTCATCGATGCGGTCATCTACATGATTGATCATCCAACGGCTAAGGTGGATAAGCTCATGGACTTTTTACCGGGACCAGATTTCCCGACAGGAGCCATTATCCAAGGGCGCGATGAAATCAAAAAGGCATATGAGACAGGAAAAGGAAGGGTGGTCGTACGGTCTAAGACGGAAATTGAGCAGTTAAAAGGGGGCAAGGAACAGATTGTCGTTACAGAAATCCCTTATGAAATCAACAAATCTGTCCTAGTCAAAAAGATTGATGATGTGCGGGTCAATAATAAGGTGGCAGGGATTGCAGAAGTCCGTGATGAGTCCGATCGTACGGGCTTGCGGATTGCCATCGAACTCAAAAAAGATGCCAATCGTGATTTGATTTTGAATTACCTATTTAAATATACTGATTTACAGGTGAACTATAATTTCAACATGGTGGCTATCGACCACTTTACCCCACGGCAAGTTGGAATTGTGCCGATTTTAACCAGCTATATTGCGCATCGTAAAGAGGTTATCTTAGCCCGCAGTCGTTTCGACAAGGCAAAAGCTGAAAAGCGTCTCCATATTGTAGAGGGCTTGATTCGTGTGATCTCAATTTTAGATGAGGTCATCGCCCTGATTCGTGCCAGCGAAAACAAGGCAGACGCCAAGGAAAATCTTAAGGTCAGCTATGACTTTACCGAAGAGCAGGCAGAAGCTATTGTAACCCTCCAACTCTATCGCCTGACCAATACGGACGTTGTGGTTCTGGAGGAGGAAGAGGCGGAACTTCGTGAGAGAATTGCTTATTTAGCAGCGATTATTGGTGACGAGCGGACCATGTATAACCTCATGAAAAAAGAACTCCGTGAGGTCAAAAAGAAATTTGGCAATCCACGCCTCAGTGAATTGCAAGATACAGCTAAGACGATTGAGATTGATACAGCTAGCCTTGTGGTTGAGGAAGAGACCTATGTCAGCATTACCAAGGCAGGCTACATCAAACGGACCAGCCCTCGTTCTTTTGCAGCTTCAACAGTGGACGAAATTGGGAAGCGTGAGGATGATCGTTTGATCTTTATGAGCGTAGCCAAAACCACCCAGCAGCTCCTGATTTTTACGAATCTTGGAAATGTTATTTATCGCCCCGTCCATGAATTATCCGACATCAAGTGGAAAGAAATCGGAGAACACCTTAGTCAGACGATTTCAAACTTTGAGGTGAGAGAAGAAATTATCTATGCAGAATTGGTAGACAATATGGAAACAGGTGTCTATCTCGCTGCTACCAAGATGGGACAAATTAAGCGTGTTGAACGCAGTGAGTTTAGTCCATGGCGGACCTATAAGTCCAAATCCCTTAAGTTTGCTAAATTGAAAAGTGATGAAGATCAGGTCATTTTGCTAGCACCTGTTCAGCTTGAAGAGGTCATGATTGTGACGAAGACAGGCTATGCACTTCGCTTTACTAGTGAGGAAGTACCAGTTGTTGGGGCAAAGGCTGCGGGTGTCAAGGCTATTAACCTTAAAGCAGATGATACAGTAGCAGCAGCATTTCTAGTTGCAAGCAAGGCTTTCTATCTCCTGACCCAGCGAGGAGCATTGAAAAAAGTAGCAGTAGCGGATATTCCAGCAACCAGTCGTGCCAATCGAGGCTTGCAAGTTCTACGTGAATTAAAGGCTAAGCCGCACCGCGTCTTTATGGCAGGGATGGTTCAGGGAGAAGCAGTTGATTTTGATTTGTTCCATCAGGAGGGAGATCAAAAGGAGAGCCAGTTCTTAAAAGTGTTATCGAGCTCTGGTCAGACATATGAGATCAACCTTTCTGCTCTTTCTTTCTCTGAACGGACGAGCAATGGTAGCTTTATTTCCGATAGGATTTCAGATGAAGAAGTCAGCGATGCTTACATGATGTAAGAAAATCAGCCTTGTGCTGGTTTTTCTTTCGATTGAATTATCTGAAAATTGAAAATAATGCTTGAAAATATAGAAAAAAGGTGTACAATAGTAAGCAGATTGTTATAAAGGAGACGTCTATGACTGTATCACTTGATTGGGAAAATCTGGGATTTTCCTATATGAAATTGCCGTATCGTTACTTAGCAACTTATAGAGACGGAAAATGGACTAAAGGAGCGCTAACAGTAGATGCCACCCTCCATCTTTCAGAATCCTCCCCAGCCCTCCACTACGGACAGCAAGCCTTTGAAGGCTTGAAAGCCTATCGAACCAAGGAGGGCTCTATTCAACTCTTTCGCCCTGACCAAAATGCAGAGCGTCTGCAACGGACTGCTGATCGCCTCTTGATGCCCCAGGTGCCGACTGAGATGTTTGTTGAGGCTTGTAAGGCAGTGGCAGCTGCCAATCGTGACTATATTCCTCCCTATGGGACAGGAGGGACTCTCTATCTTCGGCCGCTCTTGATTGGAATTGGCGATATTATCGGTGTCAAGCCAGCAGAAGAGTATATTTTTACAGTCTTTGCCATGCCAGTTGGGAACTATTTTAAGGGCGGACTAGCTCCGACCAACTTCCTTATCCAAGACAAGTATGACCGGGCCGCTCCTCATGGGACAGGTGCAGCTAAGGTTGGCGGCAACTATGCTGCCTCACTCTTACCGGGTCAATATGCAAAAGACAAAGGTTTTTCTGATGTGATTTATCTTGATCCCGCTACCCATACCAAGATTGAAGAGGTCGGTTCGGCTAATTTCTTTGGGATTACTAAAAACAATGAGTTTGTCACGCCTATTAGCCCTTCTATCTTGCCTTCGATTACAAAATATTCCTTGCTCTATTTGGCGGAACATCGTTTGGGAATGAAGGCTGTTGAGCGGGAGATTCTGGTGGAAGAATTGCCAGAATTTATCGAAGCAGGTGCTTGTGGTACAGCAGCCGTCATCTCACCGATCGGTGGCGTCCAGCACGCTGATGATTTCTATGTATTTTATAGCGAAACGGAAGTTGGACCGGTCACACGCAGATTATATGACGAATTGACTGGTATCCAATTTGGAGATAGTGCTGCGCCAGAAGGCTGGATTGTAAAAGTAGATGAAAACTAGGGCTTGCACTTGCAAGCTCTATTCTTTTCGTGTAAAATGGAAAAAGTGAGGTTTGATATGAGCAAAAAGGATAAAAAAATTGAAATTCAACTAGAGGAAAGCAGTGTACAAGTGAGTGGAGAGGCATTTCCAGGCTATACTCTGACTGTAGGGAAAAAGATTATTGGTGAAATTGCAGAACTAGCAGAGAATCATTTTGCTGTTGTAAAAAATGGAAATACAGAGAGCTTTTATAAAAAGCTCGAAAAAGCCATCGGAAATGTGATTGAAAATTACAATTTACACCATTAATCTCTTGTAATAGTCGCTATTTTATGCTAGAATAGTGACTGTTAGTGTTGAGGAGAGATAGCGAAGAGGCTAAACGCGGCGGACTGTAAATCCGCTCCTTCGGGTTCGGGGGTTCGAATCCCTCTCTCTCCATGCCTAGGATACAAAGGACGTAAAAAAATCCGTATGAAAATAGGAAATAGACGCAGTGTCTCAAGACACTAGGCGATTTATCTTTTTCACTAGGATTTTAGTCCGTGTTCAACTTCTAAGATACGAAGCCGTAAAAACGTCTAGTAAGATTAGGCGCTTGACATAATGTCACTAGACCTAAGGAGGTCGGTCTATTTTACTCAGCGTTTGGGTAGAGTTTAATGGATAAGATAGCGCCTAGCGAACTGAATCTTGAGTTCAATGGCAAACGTATACTATTATTGGGGTATAGCCAAGCGGTAAGGCAAGGGACTTTGACTCCCTCATGCGTTGGTTCGAATCCAGCTACCCCAGTCAAGGTATTAGGAATGGTTCCTAATTCGTCAAAGATGCTCTTTTGTTAGTCCTTGCGTGTGCCTTAATAAACTATATTTTTATGTTGAGTCGAGAGACTTGATTGTCGGAGGTTTTTTTATAATGAACGAATTTGAAGATTTGTTGAACAGTGTGAGCGAAGTTGCACCTGGTGATGTGGTAACTGCAGAAGTGTTGACAGTAGATGCTGGTCAAGCTAATGTAGCTATTTCTGGAACAGGTGTTGAAGGTGTGTTGACTCTTCGTGAGTTGACAAATGACCGTGAAGCTGACATCAACGAACTTGTTAAAGTTGGTGAAACGCTTGAATTGCTTGTCCTTCGCCAAGTAGTTGGTAAAGATACAGACACTGTTACCTATCTTGTATCTAAAAAACGTTTAGAAGCACGCAAAGCATGGGACAAACTTGTTGGACGTGAAGATGAAGTTGTTACTGTCAAAGCAACTCGTGCAGTAAAAGGTGGGCTTTCAGTTGAATTTGAAGGTTTGCGTGGATTTATCCCAGCTTCAATGATTGATACTCGCTTTACTCGTAATACTGAACGTTTCGTAGGTCAAGAATTTGATGCGAAAATCAAAGAAGTTGATCCAGCAGAAAATCGCTTCATCTTGTCACGCCGTGATGTAGTAGAAGCAGTAGTAGCTGCAGCTCGTCAAGAAGTATTTAGCAAATTGGCTGTTGGTGAAAATGTAACAGGTAAAGTTGCACGTATCACAAGTTTTGGTGCTTTTATCGATCTTGGTGGCGTAGACGGGCTTGTTCACTTGACTGAGTTGTCACATGAACGCAATGTATCTCCTAAATCAGTGGTTACTGTAGGTGAAGAAGTTGAGGTGAAAGTTCTTGCACTTGACGAAGAAGAAGGTCGTGTATCCCTTTCATTGAAAGCTACAACACCTGGGCCATGGGATGGCGTTGAGCAAAAGCTAGCAGCTGGTGATGTAATCGAAGGTAAAGTAAAACGCTTGACTGACTTTGGTGCTTTCGTAGAAGTATTGCCAGGAATTGATGGACTGGTACACATCTCACAAATTTCACACAAGCGTGTTGAAAATCCAAAGGATGCACTGACAGTTGGTCAAGATGTAACAGTTAAAGTTCTTGAAGTAAATGCCGCTGACGAGCGTGTATCCCTTTCTATCAAAGCCTTGGAAGAGCGTCCAGCTCAAGCTGAAGGTGAAGAGAAAGCTGAAAAACGTGAATCACGTCCACGTCGTCCAAAACGTCAAGAAAAACGTGATTTTGAACTTCCAGAAACCCAAACTGGATTCTCAATGGCTGATCTTTTCGGTGACATTGAATTGTAATCCATTGACTTGCCTTGAGCAAGTCTTTCTCTTGCCGTCCTTAGTGTAATGGATATCACGTAAGATTCCGGTTCTTGAGATGGGGGTTCGATTCCCTCAGGACGGATTGTCTAGTATAAAAAGCCTTGAAATCAAGGCTTTTTAACTTAGAGTCTGCATTCACAGTTTGGCACTTCTATCTAAGGGGCGTTTTTAAGTAGTCATCGTTTGTTTTTTTAGATATAGCCTGTATTTCCGCAAAAAACTACCTTGATAAGGAAAAACGATCTCTGATATAAAAGTACCTTACTTGTGAATACAGCTTCTTAGTGATGAAAGGTGGGAAATAGCATGCTACATTTTGAAAATGACTATAATAAAGGGGCGCATAAAGCGATACTGGAGGCCCTCTTTGAGAGCAACAATTAGGGTTTAGCCGGCTATGGTACAGATGAATATAGCCGTCGTGCAGTTGAGAAGATTCGCCAAGCAACCCAATGTCCGCAAGCAGAGGTCACCTTTTTGACAGGAGGTACGCAAACCAATCAAGTGGTGATTGCAGCTTTGCTGGCTTCCTATGAGGGAGTGATAGCTGCTGATACAGGCCATATAGCCGTACATGAGGCGGGTGCGATTGAGTATGTTGGGCACAAGGTTCTAACTCTACCCCACAAGGATGGAAAATTAGAAGCCAAGCTCGTCCGTCAATTCTTAGAAACCTTTTATGCGGATGCCAACCATGAGCATATGGTCTTTCCGGGTATGGTCTATCTTTCACACCCTACAGAATACGGTACTTTATACAGCAAACAGGAATTGTCTGATCTAGCAAAGGTCTGCAAGGACTATCAGATTCCCCTCTTTTTAGACGGGGCACGTTTGGGCTATGCCTTGGCTGCTCCTTCAACTGATCTTGATCTACCGACAATTGCAGAGTTGACAGATGTCTTCTATATCGGTGGAACCAAGATGGGAGCGCTTATGGGAGAAGCGGTGGTTTTTACCAAGAGTAATCAACCCAAGCATTTTACGACTATTGTGAAACAACATGGTGCCCTCCTAGCCAAGGGACGGCTCCTTGGTATTCAATTCGATCGTTTCTTTACAGATGACCTATACTTGGAATTGGGGAGACACGCCATTGAAATGGCAGGGCAATTGATTGCATTACTGGAAGAGAAAAACTATCGTTTTTATCTCAAGTCTCCTACTAACCAACAGTTTTTATTGGTGACTGATGAGGACTTAGAAAGGTTAGAAAAGGCAGGAGTTTGCTATGGTTTTTGGGAGAAGTATGACAATCGTTACACGATTATTCGCCTAGCGACCAGTTGGTCTACTAGCCAAGAAGACCTCGATGCCTTGGCTCAGATCTTGTAATAGACTATACCTAAAGCTAGCACAGCTATCATTCACTGAAACTGTAATATCTGCGTCTCTTTTATTATCTAGGAAGTGCTGGAAGACTGTCGAGGTGTTCAATGATAAAGGTAGATGAAAGCACTATAGGAGAAATGAAGGCTCTGTCTTAACAGAGTTTTTCTATGTTCTCCGCTTTTAAAATCTGGTATAATGGAAAGACAGATGAAAAGAGGGTAGAAAATGATTTATTTAGATAATGCGGCAACGACCCGTCCTTATCCTGAGGTACTGGCAAGCTATACAGAAGTTGCCAGTAAAATATGGGGAAATCCGTCGAGTCTGCATCGTCTTGGCAGTCAGGCAAGTCGTCTCTTGCAAGCTTCAAGGAAGCAAATTGCAGATTTTCTAGCTGTCATGCCCCAAGAGATTTTTTTCACCTCTGGTGGAACTGAGGGTGACAACTGGGTGATCAAGGGAGTGGCTTTTGAAAAGCTAGCCTTTGGCAAGCATATTATTGTGTCGGAAATTGAACATCCTGCGGTTAAGGAATCTGCACTTTGGCTTATGACCCAAGGATTTGATGTCGATTTTGCACCAGTTGATTCACAGGGCTTTGTAGATGTGGGAGCATTGGCAGACTTACTGCGACCAGATACAATCTTGGTATCCATTATGGCAGTCAATAATGAGATTGGCTCTATTCAGCCTATTCAGGCTATTTCTGATTTGCTAAAGGATAGACCCACAATCTCTTTTCATGTAGACGGGGTTCAGGCTCTAGGAAAAATCCCTACAGCCGACTATCTGACAGACCGTGTTGATTTTGCAACCTTTTCTAGCCATAAGTTCCATGGGGTGCGTGGTGTTGGATTTGTCTATATGAAAAATGGTAAGAAGATTACACCGCTTTTGACAGGCGGTGGTCAGGAGACTGATAAACGCTCCACAACTGAAAACCTAGCAGGCATTGTAGCAACAGCTAAGGCCCTGCGCATCACTATGGAACAGCAAGCAGAGTTTGCTGTGAAGACTGGTCAGATGAAGCAAGTCTTGCTTCAGGGATTTAGTAGGTACAAAGAAATCAGTATATTTTCAGGCGCAGATCAGTTTGCTCCCCACATTCTGACCTTCGGGCTAAGGGGCATTCGGGGTGAGGTCTTGGTTCATGCCTTTGAAGAGTATGATATCTATGTCTCAACGACTTCAGCCTGTTCCTCCAAGGCAGGAAAACCAGCAGGAACGCTCTTATCGATGGGCATTCAGCCTCAGCTAGCGACTACAGCTGTCCGTATCAGTTTGGACTTGGAAAATGATATGAGCCAGATCGAGCAGGTTCTAACAACCTTTAAGGTCATTTATGAACAAACCAAGAAAGTAAGATAGAAAGAGAAATCATGCAGTATTCAGAAATTATGATCCGCTACGGTGAGTTGTCCACCAAGGGCAAGAATCGGATGCGGTTTATCAATAAACTTAGAACGAATATCAAGGATGTCTTGTCCATTTATCCAGCAGTAAAGGTACTGGCAGATCGTGATCGGGCCCATGTGTATCTCCATGGAACAGACTATAAGCCAGTAGCAGAAAGCCTCCAACAGATTTTTGGGATTCAAAATTTTTCCCCTTCTTATAAGGTTGAAAAATCAGTTCCAGCCTTGATTGCAGCGGTGCAGGAAATCATGACGGACATTTACCAAGAGGGCATGACGTTTAAGATATCCAGCAGGCGAAGTGATCACAGTTTTGAATTGGATAGTCGTGAACTCAATCAAACTCTAGGCAATGCTGTTTTTGAAGCTCTTCCGACCGTTCAGGTCAAGATGAAGGTTCCAGATATTGAGCTTCGGGTGGAGATTCGTTCAGAGGCCGCCTATCTTTCTTATGAAACGATTCGTGGAGCAGGTGGGCTGCCTGTCGGAACCTCTGGCAAGGGGATGCTTATGCTATCTGGTGGGATTGACTCTCCAGTAGCAGGCTACTTAGCACTTAAACGTGGTGTGGATATTGAAGCCGTACATTTTGCTAGCCCTCCTTACACCAGTCCTGGTGCGCTGAAAAAGGCACAAGATTTGACAAGGAAATTGACCAAGTTTGGTGGGAATATTCAGTTTATCGAGGTTCCGTTTACAGAGATTCAAGAGGAGATTAAGGCAAAAGCACCTGAAGCCTATCTCATGACCTTGACACGACGATTTATGATGCGCATTACGGATCGTATTCGTGAAGAACGTGGAGGTCTTGTCATTATCAATGGTGAAAGTTTAGGGCAGGTAGCCAGTCAGACCTTGGAGAGCATGCAGGCGATTAACGCTGTAAGCAATACCCCGATTATCCGCCCTGTTGTAACGATGGATAAGCTAGAGATTATTGATATTGCAGAAAAAATCGATACCTTTGAGATTTCGATTCAACCCTTTGAAGATTGTTGTACGATTTTTGCACCTGACCGACCTAAAACCAATCCGAAGATTAAACATGTCGAGCAGTACGAAAAACGCCTAGACATAGATGGGCTCGTAGAACGAGCTGTTAGTGGCATCATAGTGACAGAAATGACCCCTCAAGAAGAGCCAGACGAAGTAGATGAGTGGGTGAGCAATTTGTTGTAATACTCCATAAAAATCAAAAGTAGACTAGCTTTCATAATTCAGAATTGTGAAAGGTTGGAAATGAGAGTAGCACCGCTCATTTCCTTATAATCGAAGCCGAAGGTAGAACGAGCCTTCACCAAGGCAAGTTGACGAAGGATTCTTTTGATTTTTAAAGAGGATAAGAAGCTGTAGTGGGGTAGGGAATCCCCCTAACGATGAGTAGCTACGATTTATGATGCTAGACGTCTGGATCATTTCTCTTATAAGGTGTAGCAGAACAAGAAAACAGGCAAAGACTGGGGAATAGTCCTCAGTACTTTCTTACCTTAGTCTCCTAGAGAGTTTGAAAGGTTTGGCAGTACGACCAAGTCATGATATAATGAGCTATTACTATTTTGGAGGTTTTTCATGCTGAAAGCAATGGAAGTATATTTAATAACAGATGGAAATGGGTTAGAAGCTCTGGAATTTTACCAAGAGGCTCTTGGAGCAAGAGTTGAGCAGGTGAACTTATTCAAAGATTTTTTACCAGATTGCCCGGTAGAATTGGAAAACTATGTGATGAATGCCCAGCTTTACCTAAATGGTCAACGCTTTATGCTCTCAGATAATCATCCTGATATGCCTTATACAATGGGCAACAATTTGACCGTTGCTCTGATTACAGATGACGCTGAAACAGCACAAGATGTATACCGTAAACTTTGTGTTGATGCAAGAGCCATTACCATGGAACTTCAGGCAGTACCGTGGTCTCCAGCCTATGGTAGTATGACAGACAAATTTGGCATTTCTTGGCAGATCAATGCAGAAGTTGACGGCTATGGTCAAGAATAGGATGCAGACCAAGCATAATCCGAACCTTCCCAAAACTCTAGACATATTCTTTTGAAGGTAAATACTTGTCAAATTTGAATAAGAGTGATAGAATAAGAATGTTGACTATGCACAGCCTGTGCAACCGCTCGATCATCGTTTAAGAGGTTCGTCCCACGATGCTAGGCGAGTCTTCACAAAAAATCGGGAGAAGTCCCAGAGTATCATAGGAGGTGCATAATGAGCACATACGCAATCATTAAAACTGGCGGAAAACAAGTTAAAGTTGAAGTTGGTCAAGCAATCTACGTTGAAAAATTGAACGTTGAAGCTGGTCAAGACGTTACATTTAGCGAAGTTGTTCTTGTTGGTGGTGAAAAGACTGTTGTCGGAACTCCACTTGTAGCAGGTGCTACTGTTGTTGGAACTGTTGAAAAACAAGGAAAACAAAGGAAAGTTGTTACTTTCAAATACAAACCTAAAAAAGGTAGCCACCGTAAACAAGGTCATCGTCAACCTTATACAAAAGTTGTTATCAATGCTATCAACGCTTAATGCTCATTTAGCGGTATAACACTCATCACAGAATATTGGAGGAATAACATTATGTTAAACTTGAATCTTGCTAACTTGCAACTATTCGCCCACAAAAAAGGTGGAGGTTCAACGTCAAACGGTCGTGATTCCCAAGCAAAACGCCTTGGAGCAAAAGCGGCTGATGGTCAAACTGTATCAGGTGGTTCTATTCTTTACCGCCAACGTGGTACAAAAATCTATCCAGGAGCTAACGTAGGTCGTGGAGGAGATGATACGCTTTATGCGAAAGTAGAAGGTGTAGTACGTTTCGAACGTAAAGGACGCGATAAAAAACAAGTATCTGTTTACCCTATTGCGAAATAATACCTTAAAAATGTAGGGGGAGCTTACCGATTGGTAAGTTCCCTTTTTCGCTACCGCAATACAACTGTATTCATGTGTTTCTACTATAATCTTTTTCCCCAGCTCTTATACTCAATAAACATCAAAAGTAGACTAGCTTTCACAATTAAGAATTGTGAAAGGTTGGAAATGAGAGTAGCACCGCTCATTTCCTTATAATCGAAGCCCAAGGTAGAACGAGCCTTCACCAAGGCAAGTTGACGAAGGATCCTTTTGATTTTTAAAGAATATGAGTTTTCTTGGTGGGAACTAGCTAGGCCTTGGGCTGGTTTCTCCTGTAGATTATGGTATAATAAAGAAGATTTTACAAAGGAAGTGGCAGAATGAATATTCAACAATTACGCTATGTTGTGGCGATTGCAAATAGTGGAACCTTTCGAGAAGCGGCAGAGAAAATGTTTGTGTCGCAACCGAGTTTGTCCATCTCTGTACGCGATTTGGAAAAAGAGCTAGGATTTAAGATTTTTAGTCGTACTAGTTCAGGAACTTTCTTGACGAGGCGGGGGATGGAATTTTATGATAAGGCTCAAAGTTTGGTAAAGGGATTTGATAGTTTTGAACATCTCTATTTGCAGGCAGATGATGGAGAAGTAGAATTTTCGATTTCTAGCCAGCACTATGATTTTTTACCCCCCCTCATCACCGAATTTTCGCAGCAATTTCCAGACTATCCCAAGTTTCGTTTGTTTGAATCAACTACCGTACAGATTCTAGATGAAGTGGCCCAAGGTCATAGCGAGTTGGGAATTATTTACCTCAACAACCGTAATACCAAGGGAATTATGCAAAAATTGGAAAAATTACGCTTGGAAGTGGTGGATCTGATTCCTTTCCAAACTCATATTTATATCCGAAAAGGTCACCCCTTAGCAAAAAAATCTGTGATTGAATTAGCAGACTTGGCGGGCTTGCCAACGGTGCGCTTTACGCAGGAAAAAGACGAGTATCTCTATTATTCTGAGAATTTCTTTGATACCTCAGATTCGTCAGTAACTTTTGATGTCACAGATCGGGCAACCTTGAATGGGATTTTGGAGCGGACAGATGCCTATGCGACAGGCTCTGGTTTCTTAGATGGTGAAAGTGTACATGGGATTACGGTTGTTCCCTTCAAGGAAGGAAAAGGAAACCGCATGGTCTATGTTAAGCGGGAGGATATGGAGTTGAGCCAGTGTGCCCAAGATTTTATCCAGGTGATGGAGGCTTATTTTGCCAAAAAGAAAGGATAGTATGAGAAAAGTTGGATTTTTACTAGAAATAGTTGGTTTGATTGCCTTGGATCAATGGGTCAAGGCTTGGACAGTGGCGAATATAGCCCTGAATGAACAAAGGGCTTTTATTCCCAAGCTGGTCAATTTGTATTACCTGCGTAATTATGGTGCTGCCTATTCGATTCTCCAGAATCAACAAGTTTTTTTTACGATTGTGACCTTGCTTGTGCTGACAGTTGCAATCTGGTACTTTATCAAGCATATTAGGGGCAGTTTATGGCTTTTATCTAGTTTATCGCTTGTGATAGCTGGGGGAATGGGCAATTTCATCGATCGCATTCGTCTAGGTTACGTTGTCGATATGTTCCATCTTGATTTTATTGATTTTCCTGTCTTTAATGTCGCAGACATGTGCCTGACAGTTGGGGTAGTCGTCTTATTTATCTATAGTATGAAAGAAGAGAAAAATGGAAGTAAGAGTTGAAATAGGTGGGATTCGTCTAGACAAGGCATTGGCTGACGCAACTTCCCTATCGCGTTCGGTAGCAAATGAGCAGATAAAGGCTGGATTAGTCCTTGTCAATGGGCAAGTAAAAAAAGCCAAATATACAGTTCAGGCTGGAGATTGTATCCAATATGAGATTCCAGAGATTGAAGAAGTCCATTATGTGGCAGAGGAGCTTCCACTTGACATTATCTATGAGGATGCAGATGTGGCAGTGGTCAATAAACCGCAGGGAATGGTGGTCCATCCTTCTGCGGGACACCCATCAGGGACCTTGGTCAATGCTCTGTTGTATCATATCAAAGACTTGTCTGGTATCAATGGTCTTATGCGACCTGGAATTGTCCATCGGATTGATAAGGATACCTCAGGCTTATTGATGGTGGCGAAACATGATGAAGCCCACCAGAAGTTAGCAGAAGAATTAAAAGCCAAGAAATCTTTACGGAAGTACCTTGCGATTGTCCATGGTAATCTGCCGAATGACCGCGGGGTGATTGAAGCACCGATCGGGCGTTCCGAAAAGGATCGCAAGAAGCAGGCGGTAACTGCCAAGGGGAAGGAAGCTCTGACCCGTTTTCAGGTTTTGGAACGCTTCGGAGAGTATACCTTGGTGGAATTAACCCTTGAAACAGGGCGGACACATCAGATTCGTGTCCATATGGCTTACATCGGTCACCCAATAGCTGGTGATGAAGTGTATGGGCCACGCAAGACCTTAAAAGGCAAGGGGCAGTTTTTACATGCTCAGACACTCGGTTTTACCCACCCACGGACTGGTGAGGTTTTGGTTTTTACGGCGGAAGTACCAGCTATTTTCCGTGAAACCCTCGAAAAACTCCAAAAGGCCTAGCTTGCTCAATTTGCACTAGCATGGTATACTAACTAAGTAAAAAAGAAGGGAGATATTATGGAAACGTTACCAAATTGTCCAAAATGTCAATCAGAATATGTCTATGAAGATGGGGTCTTACTCATCTGTCCAGAATGTGCCTACGAATGGAACCCAGCAGAAGTGGTTGAAGAAGATGGAGTAGTTGCGATTGATGCCAATGGGAATCGCTTGGCAGATGGTGATACAGTAACGCTGATCAAAGATTTGAAAGTTAAGGGAGCACCTAAAGACCTCAAGCAAGGTACGCGTGTGAAAAACATTCGGATCGTGGAGGGAGATCACAACATTGACTGTAAGATTGACGGTTTTGGTGCGATGAAGTTAAAATCAGAATTTGTGAAGAAAATCTAAGAACCTGTATCACAAGTCCAGTGCTTTTATAGAAGAGATTGTTTTTCGCTCATCGAGGTTGTTCTTTGAGGAAATACGGACTGTATGTTGAAAAAAATGAACGATGACTAGCTAAAAAACGAGTCTTAGATAGAAGTGCTGAACTGTGAATATCGGTTCTATACTCATTTCGTTTACCTTTTATTACTTCGACGATTGTGGAAACTCCGTTTCCCTATTTCCAACTTCCAATCATCTTCTAGATGATTGGAATTCGCTTTGCCGTACTCTACGATTGTTACTGACTATCGTCAGTATGATTTCCAACCTTCAACAGTCATTAGACTGTTGAAGCAGCCTGTAGTTCGTTGCCTAGTACTAAAAGTAAACTAATACTCTTTAAAAATCAAAAGGACCTTCGTCAACTTGCCTTGGTGAAGACTCGTTCTACCTTCGGCTTCGATTATAAGGAAATGAGCGATGCGACTCTCATTTCCAAGCTTTCACAATTCTTAATTGTGAAAACTAGTCTACTTTTGATTTTTATTGAGTATAAACAACTATAATAGGTCTATTTCTAGAAGAATTGGGAGTAAGTGTCTTAAGAGCCTTATCTCCCTCTTCTTATTTGAGGAGGAATACATTGAAGTTTCAAAGTACTTGTTTTTATTCACGCTGTTTGCTAGCAGCTTTAGCCATTATCGGAACGACGCTTGAGATTTTTAAGTATGGGATTGGGATGTTGCTCTACTATACTGTTCAGTCTAATCTCTTAGTAGCTCTCTTTTCGACCTATATGGTCTATCTCATGTACCAGAAGAAAGACGTACAAGGTCAGGATTTTCTGCGCTTGAAGGCAGGGGTCACGATGTCGATTATGATTACCTGTATTATTTATCATGTTATGCTAGCGCCTCTTGCGACAGATTTTTGGCGGGTGGAAAATCTTCTCTGCCACTATATCGTGCCTCTCTATTTTCTTGTGGATACCCTATTTGTAGACAGGCAGAAGCAATACAGATGGTTTGATCCAATCTGGTGGACAGTTCTGCCTGTTGCCTACCTAGTCTTTGCACTAATCAATGGCTTGCTGATTAAATTGCCAATTCCTGATGCCAAAGATAGCCCCTTTGCCTATTTTTTCTTAAATGTACCAAAATATGGTTGGCGCTATGTCCTCACCTATGCAACAACAATTTTTATGGCCTATTTACTTGCAGGCTATGGTCTTTTATTGATCAAATCAATTGCAGTGCCAGCTGTATTGAAAAATAGAAAGACTGTTTAACGATTCTGCTCCCATCTTTAAAATCCCTATTTCTAACATAAGAAGTGGTTTTTTCTGACATTATTATGTTAGAATATACAGGTTTATAGAATGTTTTTGTATAAAAATGCAGACAAAACTTCCTTTTTATGATAAAATACTGGAACAGACATGGAAAATAAACCTGGTCTGCTACATACCAAAAACATTGTGAGGTAGGATTTTATGAAGAAGACAAGTAAAGTATTTTCACTAGCGGCAGTGACTCTTCTGTCAGTATCCGTGTTGGCTGCATGTGGAGCTTCTAAGGGTTCATCATCAGCTGAAGAAAGCAATTTGAGCTTTCCAGGAGAAGTGACAAATGATGGTTCTGCGATTAAGGGTGGTCAGTTTAAGTATGCGATTGTCGCAGCTTCTTCATCAACTGGCTTATTGATTGATGAGTTGACGGATAATGTTGTGGATTCAACTTTCGGAGTATTGGTTGATGTGGGAATGTTTGGTTATGATGGTGACCGCAAACTGGATGACTCGGGTCTCGCTACCGTTGACTTTGATTTGAAAGAGAAAAAGTTAACGGTTAGCCTAAATGGTAAGGATTACAAGTGGTCAGATGGGGAGCCATTTACCATTGATGATTACATCTTTACTATTGAAAAAATGGCGGACAAGGGCTATACAGGTGTGCGTTTCGATAATAGCTTTAAAAACATCATCGGTATGGAGGAGTTTGTAGCAGGCCATGCAGATAGTATTTCAGGGATTGAAAAAATAGATGATTATACGGTCGTTCTAAACGTGAAAGAAATGACCCCGTCTATGATGTATGCCGGTGGAGATGTTCCATCTTATGTAACACCTAAGCACATCTTTAAGGATATTCCAGTAGCAGATTGGGAAAAGAGTGAGTATGCGCGTGCGACCTCCAAATTTGTCGGTCTAGGACCTTTCAAAGTGAAGGAAACGGTCAGTGGTGAGTCTGTGACCTTTATTCCAAATGAATACTATTTTGATGGAAAAGTGAAGTTGGATAGCTTAAAGATGGACATTGTCTCTCCTGATACCATTGTTTCAGAGATGAAAGCTGGTCACTATGACTATGCTGAAATGCCAACGGATCAGTTGGATAGTTTTAAAGGTGCATCTAATCTTACCATACTTGGTACGATTGATTCTAGCTATGAATACTTGTCCTTTAACCTAGGAAAATATGACAAGGATGCAGGAAAGAATGTCATGAATCCTGATGCCAAAATGAATGATATCAATTTGCGTCAAGCGATGGGCTATGCTCTTGATACCAAGACTGCAGGTGACAAATTGTACAACGGCTTGTATCACCCAGCAAACTCTCTGATTATTTCATTCTTTGGTGATTTACATGATACTGGCTTGAAAGGCTACACTTACGATCCAGATAAGTCAAAAGCCTTGCTAGATGAAGCAGGCTATAAGGATGTGGACGGAGATGGTATCCGTGAAGATAAAAACGGTAAACCATTCAAGATTACCCTTGCGGCTCGTAAACGTACAGAAGCTAATGAAGCCCTTATTCAACAATATCAAGCATGGTGGAAAGAAGTCGGCTTACATGTCGAACTCTACACAGGCCGTACCATGGAGTTGAACTCTTTCTATGATACAATTGCAGCAAATGATGCTAATATTGACGCTTATCTAGCAGGTTGGTCAACTGGATACGATCCAAATCCGACAGGCCTATGGGGACCAGAAGCACAGTTTAACTACTCACGCTATGTATCAGATGAAAATACCAAGTTACTCAAGGCGCTTCGTTCAGAAGAGTCCTTTGATGAGAAGAAAAATCTTGAAAACTATAAGAAATGGCAAGAAAATGCTGAGAAAGAGGCATTTGCTATTCCATTGTTTGAATCTGAAAAGCTGATTGCCATTAACAACCGTGTCAAATACTTTGATACCCAATATGGTTCAGCCTCTAAGGCAAGATGGAACAAGGTTGAGTTGACTGCAGAAACAGGAGCAGCTGACAAACAATAGAGAAATAAAGGATTGGGCAAGTGTCCCAGTCCTTTATTAGGTTTTTGGGAGAAAGGACGAGTAGAGAATGCCCTAAAGTTTGAGGTTTTCACGGGCTTGGTATACTCATTTAGTTTAACTTTTATTACTTCAACGATTGCGGAAACTCCGTTTCCTTATTTCCAACCTTGCCCACTTCGCTCTCAAATTTCTAGGCTCAGGCTGAAACAGTCCGCCGAACTGTTTCACTCTTCCAGATGATTGGAATTCACTTTGCCGTACTCTACGATTGTTACTGACTATCGTCAGTATGATTTCCAACCTTCAACAGTCATTAGACTGTTGAAGCAGCCTGCAGCTCCTTGCCTAGTACTAAAAGTAAACGAAACAACTATATCTTTGGTTAATTGAGTTCGGACTAAAAATGGTAGAAAAAAGATAAAAAATGAATAAGATACAATAACTTGTTTTATTGGCGGTAGCTAGCTGACTATTCCCTGCATTTCATTTGTGACTAGCCTAGCTATCTTCGCCGGGGTCTCACAACGAAGTTGCAAGCAACTTCTGTTTTCTGTTCGGCCGCCTATTTTTCTTTCCATTTTCTTAACGTCCTCACATCTTATTTTTAAAATGAAAGTATCATAATGCAATTATTACGAGAGAATAAAGTATTTTTCTTAGGTTTTTATAGTAGCACCTTGAAAAATAGGGTATAATGATAATAGATAAGCAGATACAGATAAGGGGAGTAGCCCAATAGGTGGAGGTTGGAAGATGAAAAAGAAAGCACCCATTTTACTAATCATTTTAGGAGGGCTTGTGATGGTATTTGGCATCCATCATCAAAGACAAAAAGCTGCGGAAGAAGAACAGAATCGAACCTACGAAGTGAGTTTGGTCAAAGCCTTAAAAAATTCATATGAAGGAATTACAGAGATTAAATTGAGTAATCCTCGTTATACTATGAAGCCAAGGACATGGTCGTGCAATGTTACAATATTATTCGCTAATCAAGAAGAAGTTTCTTACGGAATAAATCATGATTTAGAAAATACAGTCAATTATGGAGGGGTCATGAATGGTGATACAGATGTTCAAATTAATAAACAGTGGGAAAAACTTCATAGACATAAGGGAGTGACAAATACTAAGATTGGGGTCTCATATTCTAATGGAGAGAAGGAAATTCAATGAATGATTTTGTTTATACCGATAGAGAACTAAATTATTTGAATAGAGGTAAATATGTATATAGTGTCAATCCATATTTTTTAGGTTTTTATAGCAATCCCTCGAAAAATAGGGTATGATAATAGATAAGCAAATACAGATATGGGGAGTAGTCCAATAGGTGGAGGTTGGAAGATGAAAAAGAAAGTCGTCCTTTTACTGATGATTTTAGGAGGGATTGTGATGGTATTTGGCATCCATCATCAAAGACAAAAAGCTACGGAAGAAGAGCGAAATCGAACCTATGAAGTGAGTTTGGTTAAGGCTTTGAAAAATACGTATCAAGATTTAGAGGAGATCACAATTATTCGTTCAGGTTTTGAAGAATCTAAACCAGGTGGTTGGTATGCACAAATACGTATTATTTTTGATGATGGAACAAATATAGAATATGGTATCGGTCATAATATTAGTTATAAAGTAAATGGTTCAGTGATAGCTTCTCAAGCTGTATCAAAGCAATTAAGAACATATTTAGGAAAGACGGAAAGGAAAATTAGGGTTACGTATTCAGATGGAGAGGAGATCTTTGAGTAATGGTATTTAATTACACCGATCAGCAGTTGAATGATTTTAACTGGGGGAAGAATGTTTATAGTGTTAATGCAGAGTATGTTAATCGCCATCAAGATACTATAGCGCCTCCTAAATTAGTAGTTGCAAAAGATGATAAAGATTTATTACCTAACGAGCTTAATATCTTAACAACCCCAGACAATCAACAATTCAAAGTCATCAAAACCCATTCGGACCCCCTGACAGGTTTTGATGGTATGGCAGTCGCGCCAATCGTGGACGGAGAGCCTGACTATAGTAGTGTGGCAGTCATTGCAGCAGCTACAGATATTCAATTTTCTTACGCCCTCGTATCTTAATCACGACAAACGCACGAAGAAAACTTAGTTTTCAGATAACGGCTTTTCATAACAAAGTTATATTTTTATCATGAAATTTTGTGATAATGTAGGAGAAAACGAGGATAAATCAATGCAAGCGTGTAAATGTCGTGAAAATATTTTGAAAAAATGCATGTAGCTAGAAAACAGTTACATGCATTTTCTTCATGCGTATGGCGTGTATCTTAATTGGTAATAGTTGTCTTTTTAGAAAAATTCTGTTATACTGGTGGAAATAAATCCTTTAAGGACTGTTCTGTGAAACAGGCAAGGAGTATCAGCTAAAACAGGTGATGTGATAGTTTCGTGAATGGAGTGATGGAGAGAGGGCTTGTGGATTACAGGCTAACTTGCCACTTGGTAAGGTAAAGTCTCGTCATTTCAGACCTTAGGGACTATTTCTGAATCGATTGTCTGGAATCTCCTTGTGTCAGGGAGATTTTTTTGTGCCATTAGGCGAGAAAGGGGTTAGTCATGAAAACCAAGGAAATCGTTGATGAGATGACCATGAAACGGGCAATTACGCGGATTACGTATGAGATTATTGAGCGCAATAAAAATTTAGACAATATTGTCTTGGCGGGAATTAAGACCCGAGGTGTCTATATCGCAAAGCGTATCCAAGAGCGCTTGAAGCAATTAGAGGGGATTGAAGTTCCACTCGGAGAACTCGATACGAAGCCTTTCCGTGACGATATAAAAGTAGAAGAAGATACAACTTTAATGACCGCTGATGTGAATGATCGGGATGTTATCTTGATTGATGATGTGCTTTATACAGGTCGAACCATTCGTGCGGCGATTGATAATATCGTCTCTCTCGGTCGTCCTGCGAGGGTCAGCCTAGCAGTTTTGGTCGATAGGGGGCATCGTGAGTTGCCAATTAGAGCAGACTATGTTGGTAAAAATATTCCTACAAGTCGGACGGAGGAAATCATTGTGCATATGGTCGAATCAGACGGTAAGGATTCCGTTTTGTTATTCGATAGCAATGAGGCAAAATAAGAGGTAGGTTTGAGATGCCAATCATTGATGAAAAAGTGTCACTTCAGCATGTAGTGACCATGGAAAGTTTATCCAATGAAGAAGTGCTAGGCTTAATTGAGCGAGGTCTGGCATTTAAAAGAGGAGAGGCAGCTGCTATTTCTCAAAGAGCCTATGTGTCGAATCTCTTCTTTGAGGACTCAACACGGACTCACAAGTCATTTGAAATGGCTGAGTTGCGTCTGGGTCTCCAGATGATTGATTTTGATGCGAAGACCAGCTCGGTCAATAAAGGGGAGACCTTATACGATACGATTTTGACCATGAGTGCCTTGGGAGTGGATATCTGTGTCATTCGCCATTCAGAAGTGGATTACTATAAAGAGCTAATCGCTAGCCCGACGATTACAGCTTCTATTGTAAATGGGGGCGACGGGTCGGGTCAGCACCCTAGCCAGTCCCTCTTGGACTTGATGACCATTTACGAGGAGTTTGGGCGTTTTGAGGGCTTGAAGATTGTAATTGCGGGTGATTTAACCCATTCACGTGTAGCGAAGTCTAATATGCAGATCTTAAAACGCTTGGGAGCAAGTTTATTCTTTGCAGGTCCTAGTGAGTGGTATGCAGCAGAATTTGATGCCTATGGTCAGCATGTATCTTTAGATGAAATCATCGACCAGGTAGATGTCCTGATGCTCTTGCGTGTTCAGCATGAGCGTCATAATGGCAATAAGAGTTTTTCCAAGGAGGAATACAATTGCCTGCATGGGTTGACCCAGAAACGCTATGCTCAAATGAAGGATACAGCGATCATCATGCATCCAGCTCCAGTCAATCGTGATGTGGAAATTGCAGATCATTTAGTAGAGGCTCCCAAATCACGGATAGTCCAGCAGATGCAAAATGGGGTTTTTGTTCGCATGGCTATTTTGGAAGCTGTTTTACATGCGAGAGCCAATAAATAAGACGTTAACAAGCTCCAGAGAGAGCAGACGAGGAAGGAAACAATGGCAAAAAGATTGTTAATTTTAGAAGATGGAACGATTTTCGAAGGCGAAGCCTTTGGAGCAGATATTGCAGTGACAGGTGAGATTGTCTTTAATACAGGAATGACAGGCTACCAAGAATCCATCACTGACCAGTCCTACAATGGACAAATTCTGACCTTTACCTATCCTTTGGTAGGAAATTATGGGGTTAACCGTGATGACTACGAGTCTATTACACCAACCTGTAAGGGAGTGGTCGTTCGTGAATGGGCTCGTCGAGCTAGTAATTGGCGCAATCAGTTGACCTTAGATGAATTCTTAAAGGCTAAGAAAATCCCTGGGATTTCAGGAATTGACACGCGCGCCCTTACCAAGATTATCCGCAAGCATGGGACCATGCGAGCAACCTTGGCAGATGAGGGGGATTCAGTTGAACATTTATTGGATCAATTGCGGGCTACTGTCCTACCAACCAATAACATTTCTCAAGTTTCTACTAAGACAGCCTATCCTGCACCAGGGATTGGGCGTAATATCGTCTTAGTTGACTTCGGTCTCAAACATTCTATTTTACGGGAACTTTCAAAACGGGGCTGTAATATTACAGTAGTACCATTTGATACAACTGCCGAGGAAATTTTAGATTTGGCACCAGATGGTGTCATGCTTTCGAATGGTCCTGGGGATCCAGATGATGTACCAGAGGCACTTGAGATGATTCGCAGTATTCAAGGAAAAATCCCGATTTTCGGAATCTGTATGGGACATCAGTTGCTGGCGAAGGCAAATGGGGCCAGCACCTATAAGATGAAATTTGGTCATCGAGGTTTCAACCATGCAGTTCGGGAAATTGCAACAGGCCGTGTGGATTTTACTTCACAAAACCACGGTTTTGCCGTATCGCGTGAGAATTTACCAGACTGCCTGATGATTACTCATGAAGAAATCAATGACAAATCGGTCGAAGGAGTTCGCCATCGCAACCAACCAGCCTTTTCTGTCCAATTCCACCCCGATGCGGCACCGGGTCCACATGATGCCAGCTACTTATTTGACGATTTCATGGAATTGATAGATGCCTTTCAAGCAGGGACCTACAAGCGTTAAGAACCTGTATTAGGATCAGGGATTGGAATCAAGGAAGTCGTTTGTTTGAAAGAATGTAGGTTACAGATGAAAAATGAACGAAAGCAGTAGCAAACAAACCTAGACCAGAAGTCTAGAATTGAGAGTATAGGTCAAAGAAAAGAAGTATTTAATGGCAGCCTGAGAGCTGACAAATAGAAAGGAGAAGATACAAGTTCGACTTAGCATGTCGCCTTAGACAGGATTGCAGGTGCTGAATCGAACACGCCTACGAGAGTGCGTAAAAAGATAAAGTTCCACTAGACGCTATGTGTCTGCTATGGCTTTCCTATTTTCGCTTGTCTCGTTTGGTAGCATTTGTATCATAGAGTATGCCAAAACGTAGTGATATTAAGAAAATTATGGTGATTGGGTCTGGACCCATTATTATTGGTCAAGCAGCGGAGTTTGATTATGCAGGGACCCAGGCTTGCCTTGCTTTGAAAGAAGAAGGCTATAGTGTCGTCTTGGTCAATTCCAATCCGGCGACCATTATGACGGATAAGGAGATTGCTGATAAGGTTTACATTGAGCCGATTACCTTTGAATTTGTCTCTCGTATCTTGCGCAAGGAGCGTCCTGATGCCCTCTTACCGACCCTAGGTGGTCAGACAGGTCTGAATATGGCAATGGAATTGTCTAAAGCTGGTATCCTAGATGAGCTAGGTGTTGAATTACTAGGGACAAAATTATCTGCCATTGATCAGGCAGAAGACCGTGATTTGTTCAAGCAGTTGATGGAAGACTTGGGGCAACCCATTCCCGAATCTGAGATTGTCAATACCATTGAAGAAGCGATTAGCTTTGCGGCTAAAATTGGTTATCCTGTCATTGTTCGTCCTGCCTTTACCCTTGGAGGGACTGGGGGCGGTATGTGTGCCAATGAGGAAGAACTCCGGGAAATTGCAGAAAATGGTCTGAAGTTATCTCCTGTGACCCAGTGCTTGATCGAACGCTCCATTGCGGGCTTTAAGGAAATCGAGTACGAAGTCATGCGCGATAGCGCAGACAACGCTCTTGTTGTATGTAATATGGAGAACTTTGACCCTGTGGGTATTCATACGGGAGATTCGATTGTATTTGCCCCAACGCAGACCCTATCGGATATTGAAAACCAAATGTTGCGGGACGCTAGCTTGAGTATTATCCGTGCCCTTAAGATTGAGGGAGGCTGTAATGTACAGTTAGCACTTGATCCACACAGTTTTAAATATTATGTCATTGAGGTCAATCCACGGGTATCTCGATCCTCAGCTCTTGCTTCAAAAGCGACGGGTTATCCGATTGCCAAACTAGCAGCCAAGATTGCAGTCGGCTTGACACTGGACGAAATGATTAACCCTGTGACAGGATCGACCTATGCCATGTTTGAGCCAGCGCTGGACTATGTAGTTGCTAAAATCCCGCGCTTCCCATTTGATAAATTTGAAAAAGGTGAGCGTCGTTTGGGGACCCAGATGAAAGCGACAGGAGAGGTCATGGCGATTGGGCGTACCATTGAAGAAAGTCTGTTGAAGGCTTGTCGTTCGCTTGAAATCGGTGTCTACCATAATGAAATGAAAGACTTGGTGAAGACGACAGACGATGTCCTCATTGAAAAAATTGTCAAGGCTCAAGATGACCGCCTCTTCTACGTATCAGAGGCACTTCGCCGTGGGTTCACAGTAGAAGAAATTGCCAATCTGACTAAAATTGATGTCTTTTTCTTGGATAAATTGCTTCATATTATTGAATTAGAAGCAGCGTTAGGAGCGAATGTTGGAGATGTGTCTGTTTTAAAGACTGCCAAGCAAAATGGTTTTGCGGATCGTAAGATTGCGGAATTGTGGCAACAAACGGCAGACCAAGTTCGCCAGTTCCGTTTGGAAAATGGGATTGTTCCAGTCTATAAAATGGTTGATACCTGTGCAGCTGAGTTTGAAAGTGCGACACCCTACTTTTATTCAACCTATGAGTGGGAAAATGAGTCAATCCGATCTGACAGAGAGTCCGTCCTTGTCTTGGGATCGGGTCCTATCCGGATTGGGCAGGGGGTTGAGTTTGACTATGCGACGGTCCACTCTGTGAAAGCCATTCAGGCAGCAGGCTATGAAGCCATCATCATGAACTCAAACCCAGAGACAGTATCGACCGACTTCTCTGTATCAGACAAGCTCTATTTTGAACCCTTGACGTTTGAAGATGTGATGAATGTGATTGAGCTAGAGCAGCCGATTGGTGTCATTGTTCAATTTGGAGGACAAACTGCTATTAACTTGGCAGAGCCCTTGTCGAAAGCAGGAGTAAGGATTATCGGTACCCAAGTTGCAGACCTGGATCGGGCAGAAGATCGTGATTTGTTTGAAAAAGCCTTGAAAGATTTGGGGATTCCACAACCTCCAGGGCAGACGGCAACCAACGAGGAAGAAGCGATTGATGCAGCCCGTAAGATTGGCTTTCCTGTCCTTGTAAGACCTTCTTATGTTCTCGGTGGACGGGCGATGGAAATCGTTGAAAATGAAACCGACTTACGTAGCTATATGCAGACAGCAGTAAAAGCAAGCCCTGAACATCCTGTTCTGGTGGATTCTTACATTGTGGGGCGTGAGTGTGAGGTTGATGCCATTTCTGACGGGAAAGATGTCCTCATTCCAGGAATTATGGAGCATATTGAACGTGCAGGTGTCCATTCTGGAGATTCTATGGCAGTTTATCCTCCCCAGACCCTATCAAAAGAAATACAAGCGACCATTGCAGATTATACCAAGCGTTTAGCAATAGGGCTTAATTGTATTGGAATGATGAATATTCAGTTTGTCATCAAAGATGATACCGTGTATGTCATTGAGGTCAATCCACGGGCTAGCCGTACAGTCCCTTTCTTATCGAAAGTGACAGATATCCCAATGGCGCAGGTAGCGACCAAACTGATCTTGGGTCAAACCTTGGCAGCATTAGGCTACCAAGATGGCTTATATCCAGAATCGGCTAATGTCCACGTAAAAGCACCGGTCTTCTCTTTCACCAAACTAGCCAAGGTTGATAGCCTCTTAGGTCCTGAGATGAAATCGACCGGTGAAGTGATGGGGACAGATCGAACTCTTGAAAAAGCCCTTTACAAGGCTTTTGAAGCTAGCCATTTCCATTTGGAAGAATTTGGAAATGTGGTCTTTACAATTGCAGATGAGACCAAGGAAGAAGCGCTTGGACTTGCGAAGCGATTTGAAGCAATTGGCTACAGTATTTTTGCAACAGAAGGGACGAGTGATTTCTTCAAGGCAAACGGAGTAGAATCTATTGCTGTTAATAAATTAGGGGAAGGTGAAGGCAACGATATTCCGGCTCTTGTTCGCAAGGGTCAGGTACAGGCTATTATCAATACAGTAGGAACCAAGCGTGTTGCAGAAGGGGACGGACAAATTATCCGCAGTTCTGCCATTGAAACAGGGACTCCCCTCTTTACAGCTCTTGATACAGCAGAAGCAATGCTACAAGTATTAGAGAGTCGAACCTTTACAACGAATGTTATTTAGGTTATAATGGTTTATAATAAAAAAATGAGGTGATTTCGACAGAAGTCATCTTTTTTGCTATACTGGTTCTATGAAATGGAGTATTACAACAAGTCTCGGTATGGATGAAAGATTGGTAGCGCGTGCAAAGGCTTTTGCTCAGTCTTTTGGTGTAGTCTATGTAGAGCGTAGGAAAGCATCTATTCAAAAACTACAGACCCAGTATGGTCATCTTTTGGTACTTTATCAAGATAAGATGGTCTTTGAGCAGCGAGGGGGAAAGCGTCTTTTTTTCCATCCAGATACGGCACTTTTACGGATAAAATCAAAGCGAGACCCTCTGTTAGAACTCCTCGGAGAAAGCCCTAAAAAGATTTGTGATTGTACGATGGGGCTAGCCTCAGATAGCATTGTCATGGCAAGTGCAGGACATCAAGTAACAGCAGTTGAATCTTCCAGTCTGATTGCCTTTATTGTCAGTCAAGGCTTGAAAACCTTCGATACAGGAAATAAGAAGGTGAATATAGCCATGGACTCCATTGAGGTGGTGGAAATGGAAAATCTCTCTTTTTTACGCCAACAACCAAGCCAGAGCTTTGATATCCTCTATTTTGATCCCATGTTTTCAGAAGTGATTAGTGAATCGCAGAATTTGTCAGGACTTACAGGGCTTGCCAATCCAGCTCGTTTGACAAAAGAAGTTTTTGCAGAAGCCAAGCGAGTAGCAAGGGAAAAAATTATCCTAAAAGCCCATTTTAGGGATCCGATTTTTGAAGAACTAGGGTTCACCCGCTTGGTTCGTCCCAATCAGAAGTTTCACTATGGTGTGTGGCATAAGGTCTAACTAGCTTTTCATCTTAAATAAGCTCACATTATAAACGGAAGGTCTATAAAATCCTGTAACTTCATCTTGCCGAATAACCTGCCATTATCTTTATTTTTTCAAAAAGAGTATAATAGAAAGGAGAGAAAAGGAGTATCGTATGAAAATTCTCGTAACAGGTTTTGATCCATTTGGTGGAGAGGTTGTCAATCCAGCCTTGGAAGCTGTAAAGAAATTACCAGCCAATATTGCTGGAGCACAAGTCAAATGGCTAGAAGTCCCGACGGTCTTTTATAAATCTGCCCAGGTTTTGGAAGACAAACTAGTCGAATACCAGCCAGATATCGTGCTGTGTATCGGACAAGCAGGAGGGCGCTGTGCTCTAACCCCTGAACGGGTTGCGATCAACCAAGATGATGCCCGTATTCCAGACAATGAGGGTAACCAGCCGATTGATACTGTCATTCGTGAAGATGGAGAAGCAGCCTACTTTACGACCCTGCCGATTAAGGCTATGGTCGAAGCCATCAAGGCGGCAGGTCTGCCTGCATCTGTCTCTAATACTGCAGGAACCTTTGTCTGCAACCACCTGATGTATCAAGCCTTGTACCTAGCAGACAAGAAATTCCCTGGCTTGAAGGCTGGCTTTATGCACATTCCATTTATGACCGAGCAGGTTCTCGATAAGCCCAATACCGCTTCTATGGGACTGGCTGATATTGTCAGAGGAATGGAAGCAGGGATTGCTACCCTTGTCTCCTACCATGATAAGGCAGATGTCAAAGCAATTGGTGGAGAGACGCATTAAGAAGCTGTATTCACAAGTAAAGTGCTTTGTATAAGAAATCGTTTTTGAGGAAATATGACCTGTGTTTTGAAAAAACGAATGATAATTAGTTTAAATCAGTGAAAAGCATAGGTGTCAAGTTTTTTTCTTGACACCTTTTTAAAATCTGATATAATGGAAGATGTGATAAGTAGTGTTACAGACTAATACTCAATAAAAATCAAGAGTAGACTAGGAAACGAAGCCGAAGGTAGAACTAGCGTTCACCAAGGCAAGTTGACGAAGTATCCTTTTGATTTTTAAAGAGTATAAAGATCAGAGGTAGTGTCTCATGAAGGTCTGGATTTTTCTAAGTTTGAAGACAAATGAGAAAAAGCTAATACTCTCTGAACATCAAATTCAGATAGAGTATCACATGATTAGGCCAGTAACAATTGCTTCACCAATAAACTATAAAAGAAAAGAGATTCATAGAAAATGGCAGTAAAAATCCGTTTAACTCGTATGGGTTCTAAGAAAAAACCTTTTTATCGTATTAACGTAGCAGATTCACGTGCACCACGTGATGGACGCTTCATTGAAACAGTTGGAACTTACAACCCACTAGTTACTGAAAATCAAGTAACCTTGAAAGAAGACCGCGTTCTTGCATGGTTGGCAAATGGAGCACAACCTTCTGATACTGTTCGCAATATCCTTTCAAAAGCTGGAGTAATGAAGAAATTCCACGATTCAAAATTCTCAAAATAAAACGAACTGAGAGAGAACACGTATGGACATGATTGAAAATCTGATTATTGCAATTGTGAAACCGTTAATTTCACAGCCGGATAGCTTGACGATAAAAATCGTTGATACTCCTGAGTTTTTAGAATATCATTTGGACTTAGAGCAGTCTGATATTGGTCGTGTTATCGGCAGAAAAGGACGCACAATTTCTGCGATTCGGACGATTGTTTATTCTGTTCCGACAAGTGATAAAAAAGTTCGTCTTGTGATTGATGAAAAGTAAAAGTAGCGGTTTTTCCGCTCTTTTTCTTGTCTTGAGAAAGTAGCTCAAACATGATACAATAAGGCATATTATAGAGTTTTGGAGAGTACATGAATTATTTTAAAGTTGGAAAAATCGTCAATACCCAAGGGCTTCAGGGAGAAATGCGGGTCTTGTCTGTAACGGATTTTGCTGAAGAACGATTCAAAAAGGGGAACCACCTAGCCTTGTTTGACCCCAAAGAGCAATTTGTCATGAATGTGGAGATTGCTAGTCACCGCAAGGTTAAAAACTTTGATATCATCAAGTTTAAGGGAATGTACCATATCAATGATATTGAGAAGTACCGCAATCATATCCTCAAGGTAGCAGAAGCAGACCTGGTTGATTTGGACGAGGGAGAGTTCTATTATCACGAAATCATAGGACTTGAAGTGTATGAAGGGGAGACCTTGCTTGGGACGATCAAGGAGATTTTACAGCCAGGAGCAAATGATGTGTGGGTGGTCAAACGCAAAGGTAAGCGCGATTTGCTACTCCCTTATATTCCCCCTGTGGTTCTGGAGGTTGATACGGTAGCTGGTCGTGTTCAAGTAGAGATTCCGGAAGGATTAGATGATGAAGATTGATATTTTGACCCTCTTTCCAGAAATGTTTGCCCCCTTGGAGCATTCGATTATAGGAAAGGCTCAGGAAAAGGGCTTGCTGGCTATTCGGTATCATAATTTTCGAGAAAATGCAGAAAAATCCCGCCATGTAGACGATGAGCCCTATGGCGGTGGTCAAGGAATGCTCCTGCGGGCGCAGCCGATTTTTGATGCTTATGACCAGATTGAAAAAGAGCAGGCTCGTGTCATTTTGTTAGACCCTGCTGGTAAGCGGTTTGACCAAGCCTATGCGGAGGATTTGGCACAGGAAGAGCACCTAATTTTTATTTGTGGGCATTATGAGGGCTATGATGAGCGGATTAAGACCTTGGTGACCGATGAGATTTCGCTAGGAGACTATGTACTGACAGGTGGGGAGCTGGCAGCTATGACCATGATTGATGCGACTGTACGCCTAATCCCAGAGGTGATTGGTAAGGAAGCCAGTCATACAGATGATAGTTTTTCATCAGGTTTGTTAGAATATCCTCAATATACCCGCCCCTATGATTTTCGTGGAATGGTCGTGCCTGACATTCTTATGAGTGGTCATCATGAAAATATCCGCAAGTGGCGCTTGTATGAGAGCTTAAAGAAGACCTATAAGCGTAGACCAGACCTACTAGAGACCTATGACTTATCTACTGAAGAAGCCCAGATGCTAGAAGCAATAAAGCAAGGTGAAAGTCGTGATGCCTGAGGATACAAAGAAAATCTTGTTGATAAGGGCGGAAAGTTCCAGATGATGTATGGAAGACACAATGATGGCAGTGTCGGGATTAGACTGCCTGAACATCAATTGTAGATGAATCTGCTCACCTTTTATACAGTAGCCAGAACCTGTTTTAGGGTTCTATTTTTTTTCTATTTTTCCCAAAACTTCTTGACAGCCTAGGGATAGAGTGGTATATTATTAACTGTTTAATAAACCAGTTAAGTATAACGTAAGATGTGAAGCTGTTAAAAAAATGGAAAGAAAAATAGGTGGCCGAACAGAAGTTGCTTGCAACTTCGTTGTGAGACCCCGGCGAAGCTAGCTAGGCTAGTTACAAATGAAATGCAGGGAATAGTCAGCTAGCTACCGCAGGGATTCTCAGCTGGAATCGGCTAAAGCCAAAACAGCTACCTATCTTTTTTCCGAGCTTTTAGTTTGAACACAAATAAGACACAAATATACATAACTGGTTAATAAATTAGGAAGGACTTTTATGAAAAGGAAGAAAAAGATTTTTATTCCTATTTTGGTGGTTTTGTTTCTCTCTAACTTGATAGGCTGCAGCCAGCAAACGGAGCAAAAGAAAGAGGGGCTGAAGATTGTTACGAGTTTTTATCCCATCTATTCCATTGTCAAAGAGATTGCAGGTGATGTCAATGATGTTCGGATGATTGAGTCGAGTGCTGGCATCCATTCCTTTGAGCCATCGGCAAATGATGTGGCAGCTATTTATGATGCAGATGTCTTTATCTACCATTCCAGGGTTTTGGAGTCTTGGGCGGGCGCACTTGATTTGAATTTGCAGCAGTCCAAGGTCAAGGGGATTGAAGCCTCACAAGGGATGACCTTGGATAAGGTGATAGGCTTAGAAGATATGGAGGCAGGTGATGGGATAGAGGAAAAGACCCTATATGATCCCCATACATGGTTAGATCCTGAAAAAGTGGCAGAAGAAGCACAATTGATTGCCCAGAAATTATCTGAGTTGGATCCAGACCATGAGGGGCTTTATCAGAAAAAAGCGGATATACTGAGTCAGAAAGCCAAGAGTTTAGTCAAGAAATACCAGCCAATTTTTGAAAAGGCAGGACAAAAGACCTTTGTGACCCAGCACACGGCTTTTTCCTATTTAGCGAAACGATTTGGTTTGCATCAGCTAGGGATTGCAGGGATTTCACCGGATCAAGAGCCCAGCCCTCGGCAACTGGCTGAAATAGAAGAATTTGTCAAAGAGTATCAGGTCAAAACGATTTTTGTGGAAAGCAATGCCTCCCCAAAGGTAGCGGAGACGCTAGCAAAATCCACAGGCGTTGACTTGAAAATCTTAAATCCTCTGGAGGCAGATCCCGAAAATGAAAAATCCTATTTGGAAAATCTAGAAGAAAATATAGCCCTATTAGCAAAGGAATTAACAAAATGAAAAAGAACTATATCATAGGAAGTCTCGCTGTGATTTCCTTAAGTCTTTGTAGCTATGAATTAGGACGTTACCAAGGAGTAACAAAAAATGAGAGCAATCGAGTGACCTATGTTGACCAAGTAACCAATTCTCAAGGAAAGGCAGAGCGAACTATTGAGGAATTGACACCAGAGCAGGTTAGTGCAAAAGAAAAGATTGTAGCAGAGCAAATTGTCATTAAGATTACAGAACAAGGCTATGTCACCTCCCACGGGGATCATTTCCATTATTACAATGGAAAAGTTCCCTATGATGCCATTATCAGTGAAGAGTTGCTGATGAACGATCCGTCTTATCACTTCCAAGACGCAGATATTGTGAACGAAGTAAGGGACGGCTATATTATTAAGGTCAATGGTCGCTACTATCTCTATTTAACCAATAAAGAAAATCCTACGAATCTACGGAGCAAGCATGAAATTGAGTGGCAGCGTCATCATTACAGTCAAACGCAGGAAAAAGGAGAAGATTCAGCTACAACTGCGAGACAGCAAGGGAGATATAGGACAGATGATGGTTATGTCTTTCACCCAAGTGATATTATCGAGGATGTAGGTGATGCCTATATTGTACCGCATGGCACGCATTTTCATTATATTCCAAAGAGTGATTTATCTCCGGAGGAATTGCGGGCTGCTCAAGACTATTGGAATCGTAGAAATCAGACAGTGATGACCTCTCCCGCACCCCAGCCTCCTAGCTCTGTCTACCCAGTTCCCTCTCTCTCAGTTCGACAGCCGCAAGCACCGTCTCACCCAAGCCAGCCTAACCAACATCAGACAGTTGCGAAGCTGACGGTGCCTTTAGGGCAAGCTACAGAGAAAGAAATGATTGACCTGCTGAAAAAGTTGTATTCTCTTCCCTTTAATCAGCGCCATATGGAAGAAGATGGACTGGTGTTTGATCCGATGCAGATGACCAATCGTACAGAGCATGGGGTAGTGGTTCCTCATGGCAATCACTATCATTTTATCCCTTATAGTAGCTTATCTGCTTTGGAGCAGAAGATTGCAAAGCGATATCCAATCGGTCGTCGTTTCGTAATTGCAACAAAAGGGCCAGAAGTAGAACAGGCTCACAGCTCAAATTCTTCTAAGCTAGCTAAACCGCTCCCGCACCCCCAGCCAAGTCAGCCAGTACCTATCCCTAGCCCAAATCAGCCAAGTACTGACAAATTGCATACTACTCAAGCTATTTTATTGGCTCCTAAAAAAGAGGTCAGTGTAGCCTATAAGGATTTCTACCAGGCAACCTATCGCCTGCTGGCTTCTGCCCTAGATCAGCAAGCGGACCAAGCAACCTATGACCAGATCAATCCATTTATTAAGCAATTAAATGAAGAGCCAGCTGATAAAGTAGGGTTGACTAGGAAGATCCTTGCTTGCCTATCCCTCCTGCGATACCCTGAACGGATTGGAAAGCCGAACTCCCAGATTGCCTATACTCCTCAAGAGCTTCAAGTTGCAGCATTAGCAGGTATGTATACCACATCAGATGGCTATATCTTTGATGCTAAGGACATTAGGAGTGATGAAGGGGAGGGGTATCTAGCTCCACACATGGAGCATAGTCACTATATTCCAAAGACAGATTTGTCTACGAGGGAGCAGGAGGAGGCACGCCGTTATGTAGAAGAGACGGACCTCCAAGATAAGAAAGAAGAAGCAACTCCTCCATTGACAGCTGAAAGAGCAATTGATATTTACGAGCGAGTAGAAGCAGCCAAGTTGATTCCAGTGGCAGATATGCCGTATCATGCAGCCTACGCAGTAGATTTTATAAATGGAAAAATCATCATTCCTCATCGTAACCATTACCATAATATTCCTCTTTATGTATTTGATACAGGACTGTATGAGGTGCCTAAAGGATATACGCTAGAGCAATTTCTTGCAACGGTTAAATACTATGTCCTTCATCCAGAAGATCGACCAGGCTCAGATGATGGTTATGGCATGTCAAGTGACCATGGTAAGAGTTTAGAATCAGATCAAGATGACGAAGATGATGAAGAAGATGGTGATGATGATGAAGCTAGTAGTGATGACGAAGATGATGAGGAAGATGATGAGGAAGATGGCGATGATGATGAAGCTAGTAGTGATGACGAAGATGATGAGGAAGATGGCGATGATGAAGCTAGTGGTGATGACGAAAGTGACCAGGATGGCGATGATGCAGTTCGTGACAATGATGAAAATGACGGAGATGACAGCAGTGAATCAGATAAACATGGATTGTGGTAAAACAATCAGCAGCCACATGGAGCTAATGAAAGCATTTTAAGAAAAGCCATCCTCCTCCAAAAGTTATCTGGTTATTAGTATATTGGATTAGAAGAAAGAACGTGTACAATAAGGGGAGGATGAGAATGAGGACGGAAGAGAAGCATTGGTATTTGTCAAAAAGATACCAGTGTTTTTCTTTAGGGATTGATTTCTTATATATTTTATGCTATGATGATGTATAATTATACATCGTTTTGCGAATATAGTTGTTACTAGGGGCTTGGCGTCTTGGTTTCAATGAGGAGTTAGAGAATGGTAGAGTTTAGGCAAGAATTGAACAATTGGGAACCCTATAAGCTGGAGCGGATTCCCATTTATGATTTAGGCAATAATGAGAATCGTTTCATCGATTGGAGAGGATTACTAGAGGAGCTAGAAGAGAACGTTTCAGTAAGTGATTTGCTCTATTATGGTGATAATGCTTATCGGGACATATTAGAGAAATATGCTGCTTATGTGGGTGTAGATCGTCAACAGGTTACAGTAGGAGTAGGGTCTGACTTTTTGATTCATATGATTGTGACGACTTTCTTAGACAAGGGGGATGTCTTTTTGACAATTGATCCAGATTTCTTTATGTATCAGGTCTACAATCAGCTACATGGTTCACATTTTGAAGCATATCCTCTGGAGTGGAAAAAAGAGAGCCTTTCTCTATCGGCAGAAAAATTTTTGGTCTATGCAGAGCAGGTAAAGGCTAAGGTTATCATGCTCTCCAATCCTAATAACCCCTCATCTATCTGTTTTTGCCAAGAAGAGATTGAAAAAATAGTAGAAGGCTTTGACGGTCTAGTGGTGTTAGATGAGGCTTATATTGAATTTTCCAATCACGCAAGTCTTGTCAACTTGATTGGAAAGTATGACAATCTTATCGTATTGCGGACCCTTTCAAAAGCATTTGGCTTGGCAGGTCTGCGTTTGGGATTTGCAATAGCCTGTAAACGATTGATTTATGAACTAGATAAGGCTATACCGCCTTTTAGTGTCTCAACCTTGGTGACAAAAATCGGGTCAGCAGCTCTAGAACAGCAGAAAAAGGTAGCAGAAGCTGTTGAGAAAACCAAGACGGTTCGACAGGATTTTCAGAGATTTTTAAGAGAGCTTCCAAATTGTCATGTCCTTCCAAGCCAGACCAACTTTATCACCTTTACCTTTAAAGAAGCAGAGCGGTTTTACTACAAGGCTTTGGCACAGGGCTTTCAGTTCAAGTACTATCCTAACGGAATCTTAGCGGGTTATATCCGTATGACAATAGGGCGTCCCGAGGAAATGGAGCTAGTGAAGGACTTGATTGCCGAGGCAATCAAAGCGGGTTAACCCTATCCTGTCCTTTCAAGATAGACGATCATTCAAACCAGGCAACTCTTATGGCTAGAGGATGGCACCTTGGTCTGGTAGATGGTCATCCTTGTTGGAACTGTAGTCCTTTACTAGTTTCAATAGTAGGAGTGGGAAAAACCACGATAGGCAAAAAGCCGATAAAATCAGTTATAGTTGTTTCGTTTACTTTTGGTACTAGGCAAGGAGCTACAGGGAAACGTAGTTTCCACAATTCATCTAGAAGATGATTGGAACTTGGAAATAGAGAAACGGTTTTCCACAATCGTCGAAGGAATAAAAGTTAAACGAAATGAGTATAGAAAGAAAAAGAGTATGACAGACCATGTAGGAGGATGACCCTACCTGTAGGTGATATTCTTTTTTATTTTTGAAAGAATTTGAAAGAAAACGATTGACAATGAAAGAAAAAAAAGGTATAATGATAGTTGTAAACGATTGCAGGAGGTGATTTCTATTCTCAAGTCAGAGCGTAAACAAGTGATTTTAGATACGATAAAGGCCCAGCAATTTGTCCGATTAGAGGACTTGGTAGACCTGCTTAAGTCTTCTGAATCAACAGTTCGACGTGATTTGGACGAATTGGAATTAGCAGGTAGACTTCGCCGTGTACATGGTGGGGCTGAAAGTCTTAAGAAGTTGCAGGAAGAAGAATCCATCGTCCAGAAATCTGTCAAAAACATTCAAGAAAAGCATCAAATCGCTCAAAAGGCAGCTAGTTTTATTGAAGAGGATGATGTCATCTTTCTTGATGCTGGTACGACAACCGAGTTGATGATTGATTACCTATCCGCTGAAAATGTGACGATTGTCACCAATTCTGTTCACCATGCTGTCAAGTTGGTTGAGAAAGGTTTGTGTACAATGATTATTGGAGGAAAGGTCAAGCGCTCGACGGACGCTTCCATTGGGGCGGTCGCATTAGAGCAGATTCGTCAGCTACATTTTACCAAGGCATTTCTTGGTATGAATGGGGTCGATACCAACGATTATACGACACCAGATGTGGAAGAAGCAGCGATTAAACGGACGGTGCTTTCCAATGCGAATCATGCCTATGTCTTGGCTGATTTATCAAAACTGGGGCATATCTCCTTTACAAAAGTGGCAGAGATTGGAAAGGCAGATTTGATTTGCCAACGCACGGATAGCAATCTGATGGCAACTATAAAGAAAAAAACGAGGGTAATTGAAGTATGATTTATACAGTCACCTTAAACCCTGCGATTGACTATATTGTGCGTCTTGATCATATCGTATCAGGCGCAGTCAATCGCATGGACAGTAGCGATACCTTTGCTGGTGGAAAGGGGATCAATGTCAGCCGGATGTTAAAGCGGCTAGGCTATGCTAATACAGCAACAGGTTTTGTCGGCGGATTTACTGGGGAATTTATCCAAAATGGCCTAAAAGCCGAAAAAATTGGCACACACTTTGTCCAAGTAGATCAAGATACCCGGATTAACGTCAAAATCAAGGCGGATCAAGAGACAGAAATCAATGGTCTAGGTCCGATTGTGACAGAAGAGCAACTGAAAGCTTTGGAGGAGATCTTGGCTTGCCTAACCGCAGCTGATACTGTCGTTTTTGCAGGGTCAGCCCCAGCTAGCTTGGGCAATCAAGTCTATAACCGCTTGATTCCCCTAGTAAAACAAGTAGGTGCTGCAGTAGTCTGTGATTTTGAGGGACAGACCCTCTTAGACTCACTAGTCCATCAGCCTCTTTTGGTCAAACCCAATAATCATGAACTAGAAGCTATTTTTGGTGTAACCTTTCAGTCACGGGAAGATCTTATCTATTATGCCAAAGACATTCTGACCAAAGGCGCTAAGAATGTCATCGTATCAATGGCAGGAGATGGCGCCCTACTTGTGACACCAGAGGCAACGTATTTTGCTAAGCCAATCAAGGGGACTGTCAAGAACTCAGTTGGAGCAGGTGATTCAATGGTCGCTGGATTTACAGGAGCATACACTCAGTCGCAGGATCCGATTGAAGCCCTAAAATGGGGCGTGGCATGCGGTACGGCAACAGCCTTTTCAGATGATTTGGCCAGTCTCGAATTTATTCAGGAAATGTATGAAAAAGTGGAGGTAGAGATCCTATGAAAATTCAAGATGTCTTGAGACAAGATGTAATGTTGCTTGATTTGCAAGCAGAAACAAAAGAAGCAGTAATTGATGAAATGATTACCAGCCTTGTTGAGCATGGATTAGTCAGTGATTTTGCAGCATTTAAAACAGGTATTATGAATCGTGAAGCACAGACCACGACAGGTCTAGGAGACGGGATTGCCATGCCTCATAGTAAGAATGAAGCGGTTAAGGAAGCAGTTGTTCTCTTTGCCAAATCGAATAAGGGCGTAGACTACGAAAGTTTGGACGGTCAGCCGACAGACTTGTTCTTCATGATTGCCGCACCAGAAGGCGCTAATGATATGCACTTGGCTGCCCTAGCAGACCTGTCTAAGTATTTGATGAAGCCAGGATTTGCAGATCAACTCCGTCAGGTTGCTTCACCAGCTGATGTGCATGCGGTTTTTGATGGAGCTGAGGCGGCAGATAAGCTGGCTAGTGAGACTGTGGTAGAGTCGGCAACTTCTACGACAGCCCCAAGAGATTTTATCGTGGCTGTAACCGCCTGTACGACAGGAATTGCCCATACTTACATGGCAGAAGAAGCACTCAAAAAGCAGGCTGCTGAAATGGGGATAGAGATAAAAGTAGAGACCAACGGAGCATCAGGTGTTGGTAATCAATTGACCGCAGAGGACATCAAACGTGCCAAAGGAGTGATTATCGCAGCAGACAAGGCAGTTGAGATGGCACGCTTTGATGGCAAGCCCCTCTTGTCTCGTCCAGTCGCTGACGGTATTAAAAAGACAGAAGAACTGATCACCCTCATATTGAACGGTAAAGCAAGCCTTTATCAAGCTAAAGAAGCAGTTAAGATGGAGGGGACAACAGAATCGACCAGTCTTGGCAAGGCCTTCTATAAGCACTTGATGAGCGGTGTATCTCAAATGTTACCATTTGTCATTGGCGGTGGTATCCTGATTGCCCTTGCTTTTCTAATTGATAATCTCTTGGGCGTTCCCCAAGAGCAACTATCTAGTCTAGGTTCTTATAATGAACTAGCCTCTATGTTTATGCAGATTGGTGGCACAGCCTTTGGCTTTATGTTACCCCTTCTTGCAGGTTATATTGCCTATTCAATTGCTGAAAAACCAGGTTTGATTGCTGGTTTTGTGGCGGGTGCGATTGCTAAAGATGGGCTTGCCTATGGGAAGATTCCGTTTGGTGCAGCGACAGGTGACATTCCAGCAGCTGTATCGTCTGGTTTCCTCGGTGCACTTGTCGGCGGTTTCTTAGCTGGTGCAGTCGTCATCGGGTTGCGAAAAGTCTTGGCATCTTTACCAAAATCTCTAGAAGGAATCAAATCCATCCTCCTCTTACCCCTTCTTGGTGCCATGCTTACGGGCTTCTTGATGTTCTTTATCAATATTCCGATGGCAGCAATCAATACTGGTATGAATGACTTTCTCAGTGGTTTGGAGGGAAGTTCAGCTATTCTCTTGGGGCTTGTCCTTGGGGGAATGATGGCGGTCGATATGGGAGGACCAGTGAATAAGGCTGCCTATGTCTTTGGGACAGGGACGCTTGCGGCGACTGTTGCTAATGGTGGTTCTGTAGCGATGGCGGCAGTGATGGCAGGTGGTATGGTCCCTCCTCTAGCAGTTTTTATCGCGACTCTTTTATTTAAAGGGAAATTTACCAAGGAAGAACGAAATTCAGGTTTGACCAATATTATCATGGGCTTATCCTTTATTACAGAAGGTGCTATTCCATTTGGAGCGGCAGATCCAGCGCGTGCGATTCCAAGTTTCATGGCAGGTTCCGCCCTAGCAGGTGCCTTGGTTGGCTTGTCTGGGATTAAGTTGATGGCACCACACGGTGGAATCTTCGTCATCGCCTTGACCAGCAATCCTCTTCTCTATCTCTTATTTGTCCTTGTCGGAGCAATTGTATCAGGTCTCCTCTTTGGGGCACTTCGAAAAGCCAAATAAGCTAGCCACAACGAACAATCACTCATTTTGCTAGCCATGCTAGGGAGTTTTCCTCTGCAGGCCTCCTCAAGATACCTCAATCGTTTGCCTCTCAAATGGAGAAGGCAAACGATTGAGGTATCTTTTATAGTGTTTTCGTTTGTGTCATGTTCTTTTTCACTCAGTACTTCATAATGGCATTTTCATCCGCTATAAAAGCACTTCATTTGTGGATACAACTTTTTAAGAAAATATCAAAAGAAATCCATTTTTGAAATGAATGGATTATCCGTCTAAAGATAATCAAAAGACTTTAGCATAAATAGGATAGAGTTTTTTATCTGTTTAGCCAAAAATATGGTATACTATTCATATTAGCATTTTGAGGAGAGTAGTATGAATATAGTGCGTGATAAAGAGCTTGTCAATCAGTATCATTTTGATAGCCGTAATCGAGAATGGGAAGAAAAAAATGGCGTTCCGACCACTCGATTAACAGTTGATTTTCAGCTGATTGAGCGAAATGCCCAAGAAAACAAGACGTCAATCGTAGTCATCTTACGTTTCATGATTGTCTTAGATCACTTTGTTATTTCAGGAGCTATGAGCCAAGGAGTTCACATTTTAGGGCAATTGGTTCAAGAAGTAGATGAATTTAGTGAGGAAGACAAGCGATTTTTAGTCCATCCGTTATTGGATATCTTGCAGCGTTTAACGTATGAAGTAACAGAAATCGCCTTGGATGCCCCAGGTGTGAATTTGGAGATTTAAAATGAAATTAGCCGTAATTACAGACTCATCAGCTGTATTACAGGATACAGCACAAAATGAGCATCTGTTTGTTTTAACCATTCCCGTTACGATTGGCAATACAACCTATATCGAGGGAATCGATTTAAGTGTCGAAGAGTTTTACCAGAAAATGGCGGCAGAAGCAGAACTGCCCAAGACTAGTCAGCCCAGCTTATCCGAATTGGAAGAGACGCTTGCTCACCTGCAACAAGCAGGCTACACCCATGTAATCGGTCTCTTTTTGTCGTCTGGTATTTCAGGATTCTATCAAAATATCCAGTACTTGAAAGAAGAGTTTGAAGGGCTGACCATTGCCTTTCCAGACAGCAAGATTACCTCTGCACCCCTTGGAATGATGGTGGCAAATATCTTTAAGCGCTATGAGGCAGGAGCTTCTTTTGAGGAAATTTTAGAGAGCTTAGAGCAAGAAATTGCAGGGACGGCTGCTTTTATTATGGTGGATGATCTCGACCATTTGGTCAAAGGAGGACGCCTGTCAAATGGTGCGGCCTTACTGGGTAATCTCCTGAGCATTAAGCCTATCTTGTACTTTACTGATGAGGGCAAGATTGAAGTCTATGAAAAGGTTCGTACAGAGAAAAAAGCCGTTAAGCGCCTGTTGGAAATTTTACAAGAGCAAACCCAAGACAAGTCTTATCAGATTGCTGTGATTCATGCCAATGCGCCACAAAAAGCAGCAGAATTTAAACAATTATTACAAGAAATGGGAATTGACGGGACCTTTCCGATTGTGTCCTTTGGTTCTGTTATCGGCACGCACTTGGGTGAGGGGGCGATTGCCTTTGGAATTTCACCGATTATTGACGAGGAGTAGTGCATGACGATTCAAGTAGTGATTGCAGGTTTTAGGGGGAAGATGGGAGCAACCGTCCTTGACATGGTGAAAGAAGACAAGGATTTGGAGCCTGTGGCGCTGTTCGATCCCTTTGCTTCGGAGACAGAAAAGGATGGAGTACCCGTTTTTACGTCAAAAGAAGATTTAATCGGCATATCTGCAGATGTCTGGGTGGACTTTACAACACCGGCATCTGCCTATGAAAATACCAGATTTGCCCTGGAACATGGCTTTGCCCCTGTAGTTGGGACGACTGGTTTTTCGCCAGAAGAAATTGCAGCATTGACTTCTCTGTCTGATGAAAAGAAACTAGGCGGTCTGATTGCACCTAATTTTGCAATTGGTGCGATTTTGCTCATGCAATTTGCGGCTCAAGCAGCCAAGTATTTTCCCAATTTAGAAATCATCGAACTGCACCACGACTTGAAAAAGGATGCCCCAAGTGGAACAGCCCTCAAGACAGCAGAATGGATTTCCCAGGTTCGAGCGAGCCAAAAGCAAGGTTTGGCAGATGAGCAGGAGCTGATTGCAGGAGCCCGAGGAGCAGAAGTTGAGGGCATGCGGATTCACTCCGTTCGCCTACCGGGCTTGGTTGCCCACCAGGAAGTGATTTTCGGAGCGCAGGGTGAGGGCTTGACCATTCGCCATGATTCATACGACCGCGTATCCTTTATGAGCGGTGTTCGGCTAGGAATAAAAGAAGTAGTAAAACGAGAGCAACTCGTTTATGGTTTGGAACAATTATTATGAGATTACACACTTTGCCTTCTGAATTTCAGGAGGCTTTACCGATTTTAGAGAAAATAAAACAAGCAGGTTTCGAGGCGTATTTTGTCGGTGGTTCTGTCCGTGATGCACTTTTAGGACGCCCTATTCATGATGTAGATATTGCCTCATCTAGTTATCCAGAAGAGACAAAAGCTATTTTTCCCCGGACCATTGATGTGGGGATTGAGCATGGGACGGTGCTGGTTTTAGAAGAGCAAGGGGAGTATGAGATTACCACCTTTCGAACCGAAGATGTCTATGTAGATTACCGGCGTCCCAGTCAGGTGTCTTTTGTCCGTTCTTTGGAAGAGGATTTGAAGCGCCGTGATTTTACAGTGAATGCCTTTGCCTTGGATGACCAAGCGCAGATTATTGATAAATTTGATGGTCTGCGGGATTTAGAAAGGAAAACCTTGCGTGCAGTTGGCAAGGCAACAGAGCGCTTTACCGAAGACGCCTTGCGAATTATGCGTGGTTTTCGCTTTGCTGCAAGCCTTGATTTTACCATTGAAGGCGAGACCTTTGCTGCCATGAAAGAAACAGCGCCACTTTTAGCAAAAATCTCGGTCGAGCGTATTTTTATCGAGCTTGACAAACTGTTATTAGCAAAGAGTTGGCGCAAGGGCATGGAGGCACTACTTGCCTCTGAAGCCTATCATTATCTACCAGATATGAAGGACAAAGCTGTGCCCTTAACTGCTTTTCTTGCTTCACTTTCGGCTGAGTTTACCTTTCAGACATCAGAGCAGGCTTGGGCTATGCTGATTCTGTATCTGGATCCTCTCGCTGTCAAAACAATTCTCAAACACTGGAAGACCAGTAACGAATTTCAGCGGACGGTTATCAAGTTGGTGGAGATTTATCAGCTTCGCAAGCAAGGTCCTGTGACCAAGCAGATGTGTTACCACTATGGCAAGGACCTGCTCTATCTGGTAGAGGAACTTAGACAAGCTCAAGGGCTTGCAGTTGCATACGAGCAGATTGATGCGCTGGATCAGTCCTTGACCATTCGCGACAAGCATGAGATTGTAGTTAAGGGTGGAGATGTTCTGACAACCTTCCAGCTTCGACCAGGTCCTTTTCTTGGGTCTTTACTAAATGAAGTGGAGCATGCAATTGTTGAAGGTGACTTGGTCAATGAAAAGACCCCCATCATGGCATTTCTAAAGGAGAAGATAGAGAATGAATGATTTTATTGTGGAGAAATTGAGTAAATCAGTCGGAGATAAGACGGTCTTTTCAGCTATTTCCTTTATTATCCATCACTATGACCGTATCGGGATTATCGGAGTTAATGGAACCGGAAAAACGACCCTGCTTGACGTATTAGCAGGGAAGTTAGGCTTTGATGGTGATGTCTCTCCTTTTCAATCTAAAAATAAGTATCGGATTGCCTATCTGACCCAAGAGCCTGACTTTGAAGACCATAAGACGATTCTAGATACGGTTTTATCCTCTGATTTACGGGAGATTCAGCTGATTCGCCAGTATGAGCAATTACTAGCAGATTATGATGATACCAATCAAGTGCAACTAGAAAAGGTCATGGCAGAGATGGATGCCCTCAATGCTTGGGAAATTGAACATCAGATTAAGACCGTTTTGTCGAAACTCGGTCTCAATGATCTCAATCAGCGCGTGGGGCATTTATCAGGAGGCTTGCGCCGTAGAGTGCAGCTGGCACAAGTCTTACTGGGAGATGATGATTTACTGCTTCTTGATGAGCCGACCAACCACTTGGATATTGAAACCATTGAGTGGTTGGCAACCTTTTTGAAACAAGCGAAAAAGACTGTCCTCTTTATCACCCACGATCGTTATTTCCTAGACAAGGTGGCAACCCGTATCTTTGAACTAGATCGTGCTTGTTTGACCGAGTACCAAGGGAATTATCAGGATTATGTCCGCTTGAAAGCTGAGCAAGAAGAGCGTAGTGCAGCTCTACGCCATAAAAAAGAGCAGTTGTACAAGCAGGAACTGGATTGGATGCGCAGGCAACCTCAGGCGCGTGCGACCAAGCAACAGGCACGGATCAATCGCTTCCATGATTTAAAATCGGACTTGGTCCATAAGGTCGAAGATAACCAGCTGGAAATCAATTTTGAAACCAGCCGTATCGGGAAAAAAGTCATCGAGTTTAAACAGGTGGATTTTGCCTACCCCAATAAACCTATTTTAAAAGGATTTGATTTACTCATTCAAAACAAGGATCGAATCGGGATTATCGGTGATAATGGAAAAGGGAAGTCCACCCTGCTCAATCTGATTGCAGGTCAAGTAGAGCCGACAGCTGGGCAGTTGACGATAGGGGATACCATTCGGGTTGGCTACTTCTCACAGCAGATTCAAGGCTTGGATGAAAGTAAACGGGTTATCCAATTCCTCCAAGAGGTAGCAGAAGAAGCAGAGACCAGTTCTGGCATGGTCTCAATTGCTGAGCTATTGGAGCAATTCCTCTTTCCACGTAATACCCATGGTACCTTGATTCAGAAACTGTCTGGCGGTGAGAAAAAACGGCTCTATCTTCTAAAGATACTACTGGAGCGACCGAATGTCTTATTGCTGGATGAACCGACCAATGATCTAGATATTGCTACCTTGACCGTCTTAGAGCATTTCTTGCAAGGCTTTGCTGGTCCTGTTATCACAGCTAGCCATGATCGCTATTTCCTCGATAAGGTAGCCAGGAAGATTTTAGCGTTTGAAGATGAGGAAATCCGGACTTTCTTTGGAAATTATACGGACTATTTGGATGAAAAAGCCTTTTTAAGCTCTGCTTCAACTCCTCTACCTGTCAAAGAAAAACAGGAGAAAGTCCGCAAGCAGCAAAAGCGCATGTCCTACTTCGAAAAGCAGGAATGGGCGGTTATTGAAGATGAGATAACAGCCTTGGAAGAAAGGATTGCGGAGACTGAAAGGCTCATGCAGACCTGTGGTAGTGATTTTACACGGCTTTCTGATTTACAAAAGGAATTGGAGGCGCAAAACGAAGCCTTGCTTGAAAAATATGAACGTTATGACTACCTTAGCGAACTGAGCGATGGTTAGAGATAGACGGTGCAACAAGATAGTTAGTCCCTGGCATAATGAAAAAGAGGGAAGCTGACGAGTGAAAAGCCCCAGTGGAGGTTTTCAGCCTATCCCTAAAGGGGGTTATTCATAAAGCTAGAAACTTCGTTTGTCTTATCAGGTATTCCCCCACAGTCTATCCTAAGACTGTGGGGTAGCTAAGGCTAGAACAGTTACCTGTTTTTTCTAAGTTTTTAGTTACTGTATTGTTTAATCTTCAGGAAAGATGAGATAGGAGAGAAAAGATATGAAAATCATCATGCTTACCTATATGGGAGTCTATCTATTTGTGACCATATTGGCAGCAACTTATAGTTACTTTAAGACCAAACGAATGAATCGGTTTTGTCTTTTTTTAAGCCTTGGTGCATGCTTGCTTTTGCTAGTGACCTTGATTTCCTATAGTCAGGGCTACCAACCCTTGCAAATGCTAGGATTTGCCCTAGGATTTACAGTGATTTCGAGCCTCTTTCTCTACAATGGTACGAGAGAGAATACCCAGTTTATCTATACGTTTTTATTTAGCGCAGGGCGTTTTCTTCTCCATTTACAATTTTTAATTTTACTATATATTTTTCGGTAAAAAAGTAGTGTGAACCTCTATCATGTGGTATAATAAAGCGAAGAATTATTTTATGAAGGAGCAATGTTATGGCAAAAAAAATGATTGGTATTGACCTAGGTGGAACCTCTGTAAAATTTGCAATTTTGACAGACCAAGGGGACATTCAAGAAAAATGGTCTATTAAGACGAATATCTTAGATGAGGGCAGTCATATCGTGCCAGATATTATTGATAGTATCAAGCACCATTTTGACACCCAGCAACTGACCAAGGACGACTTCCTAGGCATCGGTATGGGCTCTCCAGGTGTGGTGGATCGTAAGGCTGGAACGGTAATCGGTGCCTATAATCTTAACTGGAAGACCCTTCAGCCGGTCAAAAAAGAGATGGAAGAAGCGATCGGCTTGCCATTTTTTATTGACAATGATGCCAATGTAGCTGCCCTCGGTGAACAATGGGTCGGTGCTGGAAATAATAACCCTGACGTTGTCTTTATGACCCTTGGGACAGGCGTTGGCGGTGGTGTTATCGCAGACGGTAACCTCATTCATGGCTTTGGAGGTGCTGGTGGAGAACTTGGTCATATTACAGTTGATTTTGAAAATCCAATTGCATGTACCTGTGGCAAAAAAGGTTGCTTGGAAACAGTAGCTTCTGCAACGGGTATTGTGAACCTAACCCGTCGCTATGCAGATACCTATGCGGGCGATGCCGACTTGAAAAAACGGATTGACGACGGACAAGAGGTGACAGCTAAAGATGTCTTTGACCTTGCCAAAGCAGGAGATGACCTTGCCCTCATTGTCTACCGTAATTTCTGTCGTTACTTAGGGACAGCCTGTGCGAATATTGCAGCGGTCTTGAATCCTGCCTATATCGTCCTTGGTGGTGGCGTATCCGCAGCAGGTGACTTCTTGTTAGAGGGAGTCAATGAAATCTATCTGCAACATTCTTTCCCACAAATCGCCCAAACGACCAAACTAGCCTTAGCAAATCTAGGAAATGATGCAGGCGTCCTCGGTGCCGCATCCCTTGTCTTGACAGCAAGATACTAAGCCCGTAAAAAACTCAAAGCCTACGACCAAGGGGATTTGTATCTATAAAATGCGCAAGTTCACAACCGTTACAGCGAAAATAGGAGATGGACGACGGGTTCGATGAACCCAAGAACCCCTCATTTTCCCAGCTTTTAGCCAGTACTGAATGATAACGATAAATCCACAATGATAGGAGGAGAAAGATGAAAAGAATGGTTCGATTACTAGGTGGAGTAGCCTTACTGGTTCTTTTCATCTATGGTCTCCAATACCTAGTAGGTTTAGAAAAAGAGCTTGCCCTTACCTCAAAAGAGGAAAAGAAAGCAAGGCTTTTCCATCAAAATCCAGATGTCTATGCCTGGCTGACGGTTGAGGGGACAAGGATTGATTATCCCGTTGCCCAACATCCCACTGACGATGCTTACTATTTATCGCACGACTTAGACGGAAATGCGACCTATTATGGAGCTATTTTTACAGAGTTAGTTAATACCAAAACATTCAATGACCCCATGACTATCATTTACGGCCATGCCATTACGGATGGCTCCATGTTTGGATCATTAGATGCTTTTGCAGACCCCTCATTTTTTGAGAAGCACCAAAAGATAAGCATAGAGACCGTGGACAAAGAATATGAATATGAAATAATGGCAGCGCACTCCTATAGCGATGACCATCTTTTTCATACCTTTAATCTAGGAAGCCAAGCAGGTATGGAGCACTATCTAGAGACTTTACAAGAACGTTCCTTGGCACATGCTGGCTCTTACCGCCAGTTGAATATAGATAGCCACAAGGATACCTTCTTAATTCTCTCCACCTGTGATGCTACTAGTAGCAATCAGAGATATGTTCTTACCGCCCGCTTAACAAACCTAAAAGAAAGGAAGCCTTCATGAACCCAATATGTAAAATCTCGCCCTTTTGGAGGCTAGTCCTTGGCTTTTGCTTCTTTGGACTTGGACAACGTCTCTTCCTGACAGGTGTTCTATCACCTTGGGCAACAGATACTGCTTTATCGATTTTTCTGCCCCTCTTAAGCCTAGTTTTTTTGATGGTGGCTTTCTTCCTTAGCCTTCCCATCGGTATTCGGTTTTATAAAGAGTATCGCTCTGATAAACGCCTCATCAAAATTCTGGCACTCTATTTTTTGAGTATCCTTGTCTGTGGTCTAGTAGTAGGAATCATCGGACAAGTTCTCTATGACTATACTAGTTTTTCCTATATTAGTGTGAAAACAGGTAGCTGGCTTGTTACCACTATTATACAGAATATCCTTAAAGTAATCTTATGCTTTGGAGTGGTTAGTATCTATCGACGGCTTCCCATGGTCAGTCGGAAGAAGAACCTCCTCCACCCTATTGTATGGAGCAGTCTCCTCAGTCTAATCAGTTGCCTGTTGGCTCTCTGGCTACCTGCGATTGCTTCAGTCCTCCTCTCAGCGGTCGATACTCTTATTTTTGTTGCCGTTTCTTATTATTTTATCTATATCCAAAAGGAGAATGAAGATGAAAAAGCTTCATAAATTAGTCAATGGATTCCTGCTGATAACGCTGTTGCTCGCCAATAGCCCCTTGATTTATGCAGAAGAACTTAGCCAAGCCCTTGAACAAGGGCAACTAGAGGCCACCTACCAAGAAGCGCTGGAGGAAGCCAACAAGAAGACAGTTGGTTCTGAGAATGCCAATAAGGAAACGGCTGACGTGTCCAGTACAACACCCGAATCTCCCAAAGAGGAGGGGGATGCCATCCAGCAACCGAAAGTTGTGACAGAAGAGAGTGATGCAGAAGTAGAACTCAAACAGAAATATGGAGAACCTGTAGCGGTCAGTGGACAAGAACAGCTCTACCGTGTGGACGAGACCCATTTTGTGACCCATATTGGCAGTGACATCAAGACCTATGTGGACCAAGACGGGCTAGAAGTCCCTGTTGACTTGTCCCTGTATTCCTATCATGCCGATGGGCAACACTACTATCTGCCCAAAGAATCCCCAGTCGGAGTAGTACTGCCAAGTGAGGTCAAGGAAGAAACCCCGATTGATGTCCTTCATCAAGAGGAGAAGATTTCCCTCTATCCTCTTGAGACAACCTATGATAAGGCAACGGTTGCACAAAATGCGATTTTGTATAACAATGTCGAAGGCAAGACCGACGTCCAGTACACGGTTCAATCGAACGGGATCAAGGAAGAAATCATCCTTGCCGAGTGGGGAGGCAAGAACCGCTTTACCTATGGGCTAGACGCTGGAAATTACGATGTTCGCCTTGAAAATAATCAAGTGCTGGTTCGTGAGAAAGGAAAAACCAAGATCCTCTTTGTCTTGACAGCCCCTGTCATGGTGGACGCAGCTGGTGCGACCAGTCAAGATGTGACCCTAGAGTTGAGTGAAAAATCTGGGAACTACCAAGTGACCGTCGTCGCAGGCAAAGACTGGCTTTCTTCCAAAGAGCGCCAGTACCCTGTACGGATTGACCCGACAGTCACTGTTCCGCGGGAGAACATCCTAAATGCGGTGACCAGTACAGTCCATGGTCGCTACCTAGGACTTGGCTACGGCTATATTGGCTATATGGATAAGTACATGATGGGAATGGGAGATTACGATGATGTCAAAGACATCGGTCGCGCTCGAATGTACTTTAAAGTCAACTATGATTTCAAAAAGAATATTCCTTCTGAAGCCAAGATTGACAGTGCCACCCTTAACCTCTATCAATATACCTCCCCTGGCAACACAGGGACCCAGTTTGGGGCCTACCGTTTAACGGAAGATTTTGATATCCATACGATTACCTGGGATTCTTCCGTGACGATTGGTCGTGAGATTGCGGGCGAGAATGCCATTAGTGCCAAAGCGACACCAGCAGAAGACTATCAGAAAATGCACCGCTTTGACATTCGTGAGACGGTGAATGGTTGGGTTCAAGGAATCTTTCCCAACTATGGCTTAGCGGTCGCAGCGACCGATGAAGGGGCAGACGGCGGTGCTTTCTATACAACGGATGCCACTCCTGAAAATGCGGGTCAGATTGGTTTCACTCCCGATAAAGCACCTAGTCTGACGATTCACTGGTCTGTCCCAGACCCAGTGGATATGAACTATGAACTGGGCAATACTACGATCAACCTGCGCACCATGGTCAAGACCGATAAGACAGGCAAGCTCCAATTCCAAGGGGTCTTCGCAGATGGTCTGACCACCCCTGGTGCTAGTGTTCACTATAGCTTGAGTGATGCGACGAAGAACTACCAAGGAGACAGCCCTGC
>NZ_JBUEQR010000041.1:0-2125 GCF_054968985.1 Streptococcus sp. 1F3
GAAAGAGAGAACGAAGTTCGTCCTCTCACGATGTTAGCTTTTCATCAACCCACTACAGTTGACAAAGAGCCCAATTTTAAGACAAAAACTTCTTTGAATCCGTATTTTAGTCAAAAATAGAACTTAGTCTGAGACTAAATTCTGTTGGTTTTATGCAGTTTTCTCAGAGTAACTTCTGGAAGGACGGGAACTAGAACTTACTTTGAGAATTTACCCTTTGAACCCAAATACATGAAGATGGATTTAGACTAGTTTTTATAAAATAAAATTGTCCGAAAAAGTTTGTACCAACTGAAGATGAAGCAAGAACTGTAGGAAAAATAGTAGGTAATTTTATGCCTATTGAACAGCAAAAGCAAAATACTATCTGCTAATCCAAATAAATACGCATACTTTCTAATAGTTGTTTAGCTTCACTTAGCCCTTCTAATCCATATCTAGATAGAATTTCTACATCATCCACTAATCTAATATCTCGATTAGGATTAGCTACCCGTTCTTTAAATATCCTTACAACTAAATTCAACTCTTCCAAATCCATTTCATAATAATTTTTCCAATGCTCTAGCCCAATTTCAAAGACAGAGAGCTGATATCTCCACCATTAGAGAATATATCATCCCAACTATCATTAGATTCTAGCTTGTTTCCATTACTCCAAAAGCATGCTGTAATAACTGGAAGGATTACTCCGTTATTTTCATCTAATAGATATTGTTAATGCTTCTTCCTCTGCTAATCGAAAAATTCTACTCGGACAATTTTCAAAATAATGCGTATAAGGATAAGAATTACTCAAACGCTCACTGTTATCAGCTCGAAAAGCACATACACAAAAATTATCTTGGAACGTAACTGTTCCTCTGCTACCAAAACCATCCTGAACCGAGTAGTTAATTCCATCCCAGCAGTGCTCAAATGATAACTCTGGAAATTTAGCAGACATAACAGCACAAGAAATACCTGCTAAATAACATCCTTCATATAAAGTTTTGACACTTAAAACATAATCCATATCAATCTCCTCCTGGATAATAATCAGACTTCACGCGATTCTCATATCTAGAAAGCACTTGAGCATTAGCATAACTATTTGAACCACCTTTACTTTTAGGATTAATATGATCTATCTGCCACTCATTAGGATCTGGTGTGACCCCTTTCTGACTTTTCTGAGGTTTTGATAAAATATCCCTAGATAAGTCTGAACGAACAACTCCACCATTTCTAGCCATGTTCTCCTCTATAATAGTCCTCTTCTGAGCGGCAGTAAAATCTTTACCTGCACCAACATGTTTCGAATCTTACAAATAAGAATATGTCCTAGTAGCAGGTGTCACATCACCCGAAGGTGAAACATAAAAATCTGTCTTAGGGGTAGATTTAGGAGCTGGTAAGACCAGTGGTTTACTTGTCGGCCCAGGCAAGGCTAGTTGCTGAACAGGAGTCACATCCTTGCGAGACTTCGTAACTGGCACATCTCCAACTTTTGGCTTGCTAGTATTGACATCTGCCTTAGTTCCCTTAGCTCCGCGGGCTGAGATACCTTCAGATACCGCATTAATCGCTAGGCTAGTCATAATGCTACCGGGAGTAACTTTACCACCCTGTGCCGCATCCGCAATCGTATCAACTGCGGTTTCCCCAAAAGTATCTACCGCATAACGAGCTACCGGAGCACTCACTGAAGAAGTTGCTGAACCGAAGCCTCCAAGAAGACCTCCTGTTAAAGCTCCTGAGGCAAAACCACTCTTGGCTCCATTCCAAGTATTCGCAAGAATATCTTTTGGCTTGTCGCCTGAAAGAACACTAGTAGTAAATCCACTAACTGCTCCACCTGCTGCACCTGAAACAGCTCCAACCGCTGCAGCAGTCACAACAGTTGCGGCGGCTCCGCTCAAACCAAGACCGCTGACACCTGCCGCAATAAGTGGACCTGCTGCTCCTGCTGTCGCTACTGTGACAGCTACTGCTGCTACGGTAGCCACTGCGACAATCGCAACTTTCTTCCAATCAATCTTCTTAGCAGCTTTTACAATCTGCTTACCAACACGCTTAGCTGTCGTACACACATGCTTCAAGGTTTTGGCAAGGGCTGCGCTCCAATTCCGAAGAAGGTTTCTCC
>NZ_JBUEQR010000042.1:0-1948 GCF_054968985.1 Streptococcus sp. 1F3
AAAGTACCTGCTTGGCTATCGTAGTACCTTGCACGTAGGTAGTCGAATCCTGTAATATCACGAGCTTCCCCATTGTAGGCAAAAGGATTGCCCGTTATTGGTCTCTACTTAATCTAGATAATCAGTATATTACGGGACATGTTCTACATAAGTAAAAAATTTTTATCTTTCTGTATTTTTAGTTTACTTTTACGAATAAAGTCAGTAGAACAGTTTTATTCCTTATTTTGCTTTTATATGACAACTTTTAAAAGAATAGTGGTGATGTGGAAAATACCTATGGAGAGAAGCTCCATAGGTGGCGGGGAGCTAGGAAAGAGAAGACGGAAAACGATAAAACCGTCTCTAGCGTTTTCAAAGTCCTCGACGACTAGCTCAAGCGCCAACAGCACCACGAAACACTACTTCATATACAGTATTATTTCTAATGATACTTATATTTAATGGAGTGTTTTTGTAATGCCTTGGGTTAGTAGCGCCTAAATTTGGTTTAGGTGCTACTAACAGCAAAGGTTTACTTGTCGCGGTTCAAACAATGCTAATCACTAAACAAGTATCATATCCTTACAAGGTTTCGTACCACAGACATGTAAAACATGATTTTCCCCAAAATATTGGAACAGCTATCAAACTAGCAATACAATCCAAAAATATCTTCTAATTTCTTACGATCATTTTTTGTTAATGATTTGCATTTTTTTTTATCAATTTCGTATATTGCTGCCCGCCATGATCCTGTTTCAATCAACTCTAGAATTAGTTTTTTTTCTTCAGACTCTTTTATATAGTCATCTAAAATATATAATAAAATATTTTCTGCTTCTGAGTAAGTCAACATTAAATTAATCTCCTATTATTGTTACATCTCTAAAATTGATATCTTTCGTCTTATCTGTAATTAACTGCGGATATCCCCCTGTACCGAATTCAGGATAAACATTAGTTAAGGGCTCTAATACTTCACCTACTTTATCACCATAAGCCCTTGGCACTCTCGCATTATCAAATATTTGTAAAGTATCAAATTCACCACGAAGTTTAGTATCACTCCAATCGTGGGAAATCTGATAAGCATCTTGAACTTGCTTAGCTGAATCAAACTTAGAAAATCCTATATACCCACCAGGAGCCTGCTTCGTCCTCATTGTCTGTTCCGCATATTTAGAATCCATGTACCGATACCCTGTTGCAGGCAATGCAGTACCATCTGGCGCTACATAAAAGTCCGTCTTAGGAGATAATATTGTCGGCCCAGGCAATGCTAACTGTTGAACAGGTGTTGTATCCTTGCGAGATTTCGTAACTGCTACATCTCCTGCTTTCGGCTTATTCCTTGTTACATCTGCCTTAGCTCCTCGAGCTGAGATTCCTTCAGATACCGCATTAATCGCTAGGCTAGTCATAATGCTACCTGGAGTAACTTTACCACCCTGTGCCGCATCCGCAATCGTATCAACTGCGGTTTCCCCAAAGGTATCTACCACATAACGAGCTACCGGAGCACTCACTGAAGAAGTTGCTGAACTGAAGCCTCCAAGAAGACCTCCTGTTAAAGCTCCTGAGGCAAAACCACTCTTGGCTCCATTCCAAGTATTCGCAAGAATATCTTTTGGCTTGTCGCCTGAAAGAACACTAGTAGTAAATCCACTAACTGCTCCACCTGCTGCGCCCGAAACAGCTCCGACCGCTGCAGCAGTCACAACAGTTGCGGCGGCTCCGCTCAAACCAAGACCGCTGACACCTGCCGCAATAAGTGGACCTGCTGCTCCTGCTGTCGCTACTGTGACAGCTACTGCTGCTACGGTAGCCACTGCGACAATCGCTACTTTCTTCCAGTCAATCTTCTTGGCAGCTTTTACAATCTGCTTGCCAATCCTCTTAGCTGTCGTACACACATGCTTCAAGGTTTTGGCAAGGGCTGCGCTCCAATTCCGAAGAAGGTTTCTCC
>NZ_JBUEQR010000043.1:0-3128 GCF_054968985.1 Streptococcus sp. 1F3
TGGTCAGGCAACCGCCTTTACCTATGACCCATTGGGACGGGTGGTGGAGACGGTCGCACCGACTGGCGCCAAGCAAAGCTACACCTATGACGCAGTAGGAAATCGCCTCACCGAAACAACAGGAGAAGGCCATACCACGACCTATACCTATGATGCCCTCAATCGTGTGGCAAGTATGAAACGCCCAACAGGTGGTGAAACAGTTTATAGCTACGATGGCACAGGTAGCCTCTCTGAGGAGAAGGATGCCAACGGACATACTACAACCTACACCAACGACCTCTATGGTCGAACAACCAAACGTATCTTGCCAAATGAGGCAGAGTATACCTACAACTACGATGCTTTGGGTCGTCTGTCCAAGCAAACCGGACCTCAAGGTCTCGCTAAGAGTTATACTTATGACGTGGCGGGTAACCTAACCAAGGAAACGGACCAGTCCGATAGAAGCAATCGCTATACCTACGACAAGGTCGGACGTCTTTTGACAGCTAAGAATGCCCTCGACCTTGAAACGAAATATAGTTATGATGAGGCAGGGAATCTTGAGAAGTTGACCAGTCCATCGGGAGCGACCACTCGCTTTAGCTACACCACTCTTGATCAGCTCAAGACCATCACCAGTCCGACAGGCCGAGAGGTTGCCTCAAGCTATGACCCAGTTGGTCAAGTAACCAAGCGAACCATCAACGGCAAGCGGGAGACCAGCTATACCTATGACCCCAATGGGAACCTCCTAGAAGAAACCAATCCACTGGGTCAAGTGACCAAGCGAACCTATGATGCCCTTAACCGCTTGACTAGTGAAAGTGATACGGCAGGTCAACTCAATCTCTACACCTATGACCATGACAACAATGTCACCAAGGTCATGAATGAAGCCGGTGGTCAAGCCAGCATGACCTATGACGGCAATGGCAATCTGACCAGTGTGACATCTGGTAGCGAGCGCATCAAGACTTACACCTATGACCTCAAGGACCAGTTGCTTTCAGCTACCCAAGGGACTGGAGACAAGGCTTCCACCTCAACCTACACCTATGATAGTGTGGGAAATGTCACTTCCATCACCAATGGGAATGGCAAGGTCACAACCTATACCTATGACCAACTCTCCAATGTCGTGGAGCGTATGACCGCTCTTGGCGACAAGGAGACCTATAGCTACAACCTCAACAACCAGCTGGAGAAAGTCACCAAGGCAGATGGAGAGACCATCACCTACGACTACAATAAGCTGGACCAACTGCTCAAGATAGACTACTCCAAGAAAGAAGATGGTCACGTCCTCTATACCTATGATAGCGACGGTCGCAGGGTATCCATGGGTGATCGGACAGGCACGACCAACTACGAGACCAACGATGAAGGGGAAATCACGGGTGTCCGTCAGGGAGACGGTAGTCTGATTCAGTATGACTACGATGACTACGGCAACATCAGCCAGATGACCTACCCAGACGGTAGCCGCGTTTCCTACACCTATGACGAGCTGGATCGCTTGACCTCTGTGACCGATGGCAAGGGAGAAAAGACCAGCTACACCTACAATGAAGCAGGCGACATGACGGAAGTCAAACGGGGCGATGGCCCCCAGACTTTCCTCACCTATGACCAGGCGCACCGGGTGACGGAAATCGTCCATCGCAATCAGAAAGCCAAGCTGATTTCCAGCTATGCCTACGAGTATGACGATGGCAACTACATCACCAAGGAGACCATCACCCAAGACGGGGAGACCCTTGTCCAAGCCTACACCTATGACACCCTCGGTCAGATTGAGACCATGACGGTTTCAAGTAAGGACGGCAAGGAACTGTCCAAGCTGACTTACACCTATGACCTAGCAGGAAACAAGCTGACCAGCACAGAAGAAGTAGAGGGCAAGGAAGAAGAGACCCGCTTCACTTACGATGACAATAACCGCCTAACCAAACTAGAAAACAAGGACGGAACGACCACCTATACCTACGACAGGAACGGCAACCGCATCTCGTCTAAGAAAAATGATGACAAGCTAGACTACATCTACGATACCGAAAACCGGCTCCTTGCGGTTAAGGACAAGGAGGGGCTTCTGATGGCAGCCCTCTATGACGGGGACGATAACCGAGTATTTAGTGCTAGCCGTAAGAAAGGTAAACATACCTATCAGCTCTTCAAACGAGAGGAGAAGAGGAAGTCTCCTTATACTGCCCCGAATGGGGAGGAGCCGAGTCTCTTCTGGTATGGCTTTAGCCAGAATGTCTTACAGGCACTGTCTACCCTACCACAGACGGTGGGGACTATCTGGCATGAGATTTTTGATGATGTGTCGACTGCCTACCATCAGAAAGTAGCGAAAGATCGGGCGACCAAGGAGGGGCTAGTGGTCAATCCACCAGACCTTGGAGATCTGCCGGGTGAGGGGGACGTGACCTATGCCTCAGAAGTGAAAGAGGTTCTCATTCCTTACACCACACGGGAGGATCGCTTTAACTACTACGAAGAGCGGAACTATGTTAATGACGTCAACCGCAAGCATACCGAAGTTCTTCAGACCTATGACCGAGACTTAAAAGCAAGAGAAACCTATACCTACGGACAGGGCAGAAGTTCTTATCTCAACCATGAGACGGGGGATACCTATCACTACCTGACCAATCAGGCAGGAACAGTCACAGGCTTGACCAAGGACGGAGTAGCAGTTGCGTCCAGCCAGTACCAACTCTACGGAGCAAGTAAGTCTAGCACAGATGAGACGGGCAATCCTTTTGCCTACAATGGGGAAGCTCGTGACATCACAGGACTAGATTACCTCAGAGCAAGATATTATGACAGTCAAGCAGGAACCTTTTTGACTGAGGATTCTTATTCAGGTACGAAGATGAATCCGTTGAGCCAAAATCGTTATGCCTATGTTCACAACAACCCAGTCAACTACACCGACCCGAGTGGGCATTTCCGCCAAGCAAGGCGATTCAAACCTGTCAGAAGAGGTGCTAGTATAGGTGCGACTTTTAGCAGAAGCATGGATCAGATCGTACGGAGCATTGGAAATACTGTTTTAGACACTGCTAGATATATGAATCAGGAAGTGCAGTATATAACCCAGTATGTGTCTGCACTCATTCAAGCACCGGCTGAAC
>NZ_JBUEQR010000043.1:3184-16947 GCF_054968985.1 Streptococcus sp. 1F3
TTGTCCCTTGCAGGAAGGGCATTTAGGGGCTGTGTAATCTAAGTGACCGTGGAGTTCGAAGTGAGTTCCCATATCATATTCATTAGTGATAAGGATATTTTTGTCTTTAATTTTGAGAAAATTTGTGATAAGATTTAGTTGTTCCATATGACCCTTTCTAATGAGTAGATTAGTCGCTTTTCATTATAGATCATATGGGACTTTTTTTCTATACTCAAAAAGGCTCCATAATCTCTACAGTGGATTTACCCACTACAGAAATTATAGAGCCAAAAAAAGCAACGGATTTTGCCGTTGCTTTTTGCATGATTGCGATAGTCTTGTTAAAATAGAATTGTCTAATAAACCATTTAGAAAGGCTATCCCATGCATATTCACTATAACACAAATCAAACGATTTTACCATTAGAACTTGCTAGCATTTTGCCACAAGACCATCTTGTCTTTACCCTTGAAAAAGTGGTTAATAACCTTGATAATTGTGTTTTTGATAATTTTTACCATGCCTTTGGTCGTCCGTCTTATCACCCTAAAATGCTGTTATCGGCTCTCCTCTTTGCTTATTCCCAAGGTATCTTCTCTGGGCGAAAAATTGAAAAAATGATGATTGAAAATATCGCCATGCAGTACCTAACAGGACAGATGGTTGTCAGCTACCGGACCATCAATCGCTTTCGTGTTGCTGCGGGGATGGAAGACCTCATTCGTGAGCTTTTCATTGCCCTCAATCTTCGTTTAAAAATGGAAGAGTTAGTGACCTTAGATTGTCTGTTTATTGATGGTACTAAGATTGAAGCAAACGCCAACAAGTATAGTTTCGTATGGAAAAAGGCCACGGACAAGTTTTCCGTCAAACTTCAAGAACAAATACGGGTCTATTTCCAAGAAGAAGTCACACCTCTTATCCATCAGGCCATTGCGCTAGATGACGAAAATCCTATTTCCTCAGAGCAGTTGACAGAGTTTGCTCAAGTCCTTGAAGAAGAATTGGAAAAACTGAACCAAGACATTGAGGAAACACCTGTTAAAGGAAAGGATGAACGGAAAACTCAAGGTCGTAAACTAAAGAAAGTCCTGCGTAAAGTCAAGGAGGATTTTTCAGTGCGCGCTGAAAAATATGAAACCTATCAAGAGACATTTGAAGGGCGTAACAGCTTTTCTAAAACAGATACAGATGCCACTTTCATGCGGATGAAAGAAGACCACATGAAGAATGGTCAACTCAAGGCTGGCTATAATCTTCAAATCGCAACTGAAAATCAGTTTGTGCTTCATTATGATGTCTTCTCAAATTCGGCGGATACTAAGACCCTGTTGCCCTTTCTCGCAACCTATCCGCATGACTTGAAGACAGTTGTTGCAGATGCGGGATACGGAAGTGAAGAGAATCTCCTTCGCTTGGATGAAAAGAAGGTGAACCACCTGATTAAGTATGCCATGTTTGATAAGGAACAGAAAAAAAGGTATAAACAGTCGGCTAGGAACTTGGCGAATTGGCACTATGATGAAAGAGAGGATAGCTACACACACCCTGACGGGTGGCGCTATCGTTTTCATCATATCAAACGTAAAAAAACACAGACGGACTTTCAACAGGAAGTGAAAGTCTATTACGCTGATGAGCCTGAAGTCGCCCCTCAAAAGGGACTTTATATCAACGACCGCTATCAACACTTAAAAGCCAAAGAATGTCAGGCGCTTTTATCTCCCGAAGGTAGACAGATTTTCGCTCAACGCAAGATTGATGTGGAACCTGTCTTTGGGCAGATAAAGGCTTGTTTAGGCTACAAACGTTGTAACCTAAGAGGGAAGCGTCAGGTCAAAATTGACATGGGATTCGTACTCATGGCCAATAATCTCCTAAAATACAATAAAAGAACCCTTCAAAAATAAAAAGCTAGAGCCATAAAAATGGAATCTCTAGCTTTTTTGTGACTGAGAACTATTTTGTCTCAGACTCTTTTTTCTTTTTCGGCTCCAGACTAATGGAGTTGAAGATGAAATTTGTAGAGCACTTTCGTTTTTAAGTAGAAATATACCAATAAGTCCATAGGTATAAAATAAATAGTGAACGAAGTGAGGCAATGAACGATAGACGAAATGCCTATGCTTCCCAATCAATTGTTTGTAGGGAGATAGTCTGGCTTTGAGCTAGGAGTTTAGAAATCGGGCAACGGGTGTGGGCGAGGTGTATGAGAGTGTCTGCTTCCTCAAAGGCTAGTCCTTTGATACTAGCTCTAGCATTGACTTGAAAGAAGTAGCCTGTCTCTTCTTGGTGAAGTTCGCAGGTGACATCTACTCGTGATTGGTGGGTGCATTTTTGATTTTTTAGGAGGACTTGGATAGTCGCATTTAGACAAGTAGCCCAAGCAGTTGCTAGTAGTTCTTCTGGGTTGAAGCCCTCATCTTTGGTTAGAGGGTGAGCAGTCAGGACTGTTTTTTGGCTAGATAAGACAACTTCGCCATGAATGCCCTCCTGGTTAGTAGCAGTGACAGAATAAAGCATAAAAAACCTCCTCTTCATCTGTTTTATTGATAGATGTATTATACATCAAATAGGAAAAGAAGTAGACAAGAACGATTTACTCCCATTTCTTTAAAATGTGCTATAATAAAGAAAAATGAAAGAGGTATGAGAATGAGAAGCATTCACACAGATAAAGCACCAGCAGCAATTGGTCCCTACGTCCAAGGAAAGGTGGTTGGAAATTTCTTATTTGCATCGGGTCAAGTTCCTCTGTCTCCAGAAACGGGAGAGGTTGTCGGAACCACGATTGAAGAACAAACAACTCAGGTTTTGAACAATATTCGAGCGATTTTGACCGAAGCAGGAACTGATTTTGACCATGTGGTGAAAACGACTTGTTTTTTGAGTGATATGGATGACTTTGTATCGTTCAATGAAGTCTATAAAACGGCATTTACATCTGAATTTCCAGCTCGGTCAGCAGTTGAAGTAGCTCGTTTGCCACGAGATGTCAAGGTGGAAATTGAAGTCATTGCAGTTGTGGAAAATTAGAGAGGGGAATTATGGCTGAAAAACTTCATCTTGTGATTGTTACAGGAATGTCAGGTGCTGGAAAGACCGTAGCCATTCAGTCTTTTGAAGATTTAGGGTATTTTACGGTTGATAATATGCCACCAGCTCTCCTGCCAAAATTTTTAGAATTGATGCGTCATAGTCAGGATAATGACAAGGTGGCACTTGTTGTTGATATGCGCAGTCGTTCCTTTTTTGCAGAAATCCGTCAGGTTTTAGATGAGATTGAATCAGCGGATGATGTCGACTTTAAGGTTCTCTTTTTAGATGCAACCGATAGTGAGTTGGTAGCCCGCTATAAGGAGACTCGGCGATCGCATCCACTTGCTGCTGATGGGCGGGTTCTCGATGGGATTCAATTGGAGCGAGAATTACTAGCGCCACTCAAAAATATGAGCCAGAATGTGATTGATACAACAGAATTGACACCGCGTAATCTCCGTCAAGAAATCTCAAATCAGTTTGCTAGCTTGACCAGCCAGTCCTCTTTTCGTGTGGAAGTCATCTCATTTGGTTTCAAATATGGCTTACCGCTTGATGCAGATTTGGTATTTGATGTGCGATTTTTACCGAATCCCTATTATCAAGTTGAATTGAGGAATTTAACAGGCTTAGATGAACCAGTCTTTCAGTATGTGATGGCAGCTGAGGAATCAGAAGCATTTTATCAACATTTATTGGGCTTGATTGAGCCAATTTTACCAGGCTATAAAAAGGAAGGGAAGTCTGTTCTGACGATTGCCGTTGGCTGTACGGGCGGTCAGCACCGAAGTGTAGCCTTTGCTAAGCGCCTAGCAGATGATTTAGAAAAAGGTTGGACGGTCAACCTCAGTCACCGTGATAAAGATAGACGAAAGGAAACGGTCAATCGTTCATGAGAAAACCTAAAATAGCTGTTATTGGGGGCGGTACAGGCATTCCAGTTATTCTCAAAAGTCTACGCGATAAGGATGTGGATATTACAGCAATTGTGACCGTGGCAGATGACGGCGGCTCTTCAGGCGAAATCCGCCAGGCTTTGCAGATGACACCGCCTGGCGATTTACGCAATGTCCTACTTGCCATGTCTGATATGCCCAAACTCTATGAGCGTATCTTTCAATATCGCTTTGCCGAGACAGATGGGGCATTAGCAGGTCACCCCTTGGGCAATTTGATCATTGCTGGAATTTCTGAAATGCAGGGCTCGACCTACCATGCGATGCAGCTCTTATCTAAGTTCTTTCATACAACGGGGAAAATCTATCCTTCAAGTGAAAATGCCCTGACCCTTCATGCTGTTTTTACCGATGGACATGAGGTGGTAGGTGAAAGTAAGATTGCAGATTACAAGGGCATGGTTGACCATGTTTATGTAACCAACTCCTATAACCAAGATGAACCGACAGCTAGTCGGAAAGTGGTAGAGAGTATTTTGGAAAGTGATATGATCGTCCTTGGTCCAGGCTCTCTCTTTACTTCGATTTTGCCCAATCTCATGATTTCAGAAGTCGGTCAAGCCCTGAAAGAGACCAAGGCTGATGTCACCTATGTTTGCAATATTATGACCCAGCGAGGAGAAACTGAATTTTTCAGCGACGCAGATCATGTGCGAGTGTTGAATAAGCACTTAGGAGAGCACTTTATTGATACCGTCTTGGTCAATATCGAGCCAGTTCCCAAAGAATACATGAATACGTATCAGTTTGATGAATATTTAGTCCAGGTAAAACATGATTTTACAGGCTTACAATCGCAAGCTCAGCGAGTGATCTCCTCTAATTTTTTACGGCTTGAAAATGGTGGAGCCTTTCATGATGGTGATTTAGTTGTTGAGGAACTCTTGAAGATTTTGCAGGTGAGAACATGAGTTTTAGCATGCAGGTAAAAGAAGAAATTATCAGTCAGTGCCGAACTGAAAAAAGCGAATTGGCAGCTATGATTAAGCTGTCTGGTAGTTTGGGGCTTGCCTCGTCAGGACTTACCTTGTCCATCAGTAGTGAACATGCTAAAATAGCCCGCCATCTGTATGAAATGCTTTATCAATTTTACCAAGTTAAGGCTGAAATTCGCCATCACCAAAAGACGAACCTGCGCAAAAATCGTGTTTATACAGTATTTGTGGAGAATGGTGTCAATGATATTTTAAATGATTTGTATTTGGCAGATAGTTTTTTCGGGTTGGAAACAGGGATTGCACCTGCGATTTTAGAAAATGATAACTGGAGCCAGTCCTATCTTCGTGGTGCTTTCTTAGCGAGTGGCTCAGTCAAGGATCCAGAAACAGGGAAGTATCAGCTAGAGATTGCCTCCATCTATGATGACCATGCCCATGACTTAGCTAAACTTCTCCAAAAGTTTCTCTTGGACGGTAAGGTGATTGAGCGTTCCAAGGGGAGTATTACTTACTTGCAGCGGGCAGAAGATATTATGGACTTTCTTTTGATCATCGGTGCTGAAGAAGCTAAGACGGAATTTGAGAATGTCAAAGTGTTACGTGAGACACGAAATGATCTCAATAGAGCAATCAACGCAGAGGCAGCGAATATAGCACGGACTGTGACCGCTAGTATGAAGACCATCAACAATATTTCTAAAATAATGGAGAAGATTGGCTTAGATCAATTACCAGCTGACTTGCAAGAAGTAGCACAATTGCGGATTCAGCACCCGGATTATTCGATTCAACAGCTAGCTGATCGTCTCTCCACACCACTTACTAAAAGTGGTCTTAATCATCGACTGCGCAAAATCAATAAAATTGCCGATGAATTGTAATTCTTATCAAGGACAGGGTCTTGCTTTTTAGTTAAGAAAAATGTCTAAAAAGGGAATGGGGCTTTGAATGGGAGAAAATCGTTGTTTTACCGAAAGCATATTTCTAAGAAGAAAATGATCCGTGCATATCTCTAGAGGATAAAGAAGATGAAAGGTAGCTTGCAATCGTTTGTTACTGGATTTTTAGGGATGTCGCGAATAATCTGTCATTTTACTTTACAATTACCAAATCTTTGTATATAATAGGGGGAGTGTGTAATGGACACACAAAAAACGGTTAATCCGCTGGGACCTGCTCCCATGATTGGCAAGATAGGAGAATAAAGAAACATGAATCCATTAATTCAAAGTTTGACAGAAGGTCAACTTCGTACTGATATCCCTGCATTCCGTCCTGGTGACACTGTGCGTGTTCATGCTAAGGTTGTTGAGGGAAGCCGTGAGCGTATCCAGATTTTTGAGGGAGTGGTTATCTCTCGTAAAGGTCAAGGTATCTCAGAAATGTACACTGTCCGTAAGATTTCTAGCGGTATTGGTGTAGAGCGTACATTCCCAATCCACACTCCACGTGTTGATAAAATTGAAGTAGTACGTTACGGTAAGGTGCGTCGTGCGAAATTGTACTACCTACGTGCTTTGCAAGGAAAAGCTGCACGTATCAAAGAAATCCGTCGTTAATCTACGGTGGAACAATTGTAGAGGGGCAATCCAGAATGGATGTGCCTTTTCTTTATACGTACGGCGTGGGAAGAATGCTTTTGGTAGAACTATCCATGAAATAATATGGTATACTAGATTACAACGCTATAGAGGAGATAGAGTATGGAAAAAGAGTTTATTCCATCTGTGTTATCAGATTTACGGCAGGACATTGTTCAAATGCCAGAGGTTATTAAAGAATGTAGCGGGATCCGTATTTATGGTCGCCGTATTCGATCTGTCTTATTTACCACAGATGTGTCTATTATTGCGAACCATAATGCTGATGCAATTCTAGCAGTTTACCCTTTCACTCCTAGCCCCGCTATTATCAAAAGCATTATGTTAGTTGCATCTGTTCCAGTCTTGGCAGGTGTCGGTGGAGGATTGACAACAGGGATCCGTTCAGCCAATATGAGCTTGTTATCTGAATCAGAGGGGGCATATGCTGTTGTAGTCAATGGTCCAACTGATGTTAAGACAATCAGAGAAATCAATAAAGTAGTCGATATTCCTATCATCTATACCGTTGTTTCTGAAAGGTCTGATTTGCTTTCACGTATCGAAGCAGGAGTCGATATTTTAAATGTTTCTTGCGGTATGGAAACTCCGAATGTTGTGAAAAAAATTCGAGAAAATTTTCCTGACTTTCCGATTATTGCAACAGGTGGTCCGACAGAAGAGTCTATCCGTCGGGTTATCAAAGCTGGGGCGAATGCAGTTTCCTATACGGCTCCAAGCAATGGTGAACTTTTTAAGGGAAAGATGGAAAAATATCGTAAATATACCAGAGACTAAGATACACTTGCTCTTGCATTCTGTCCTTTTTTGAGTTAGAATAGAGAGGCAGACTTCCCTTAGTTAAATGGATATAACAAATTCCTCCTAAGAATTAGTTGCAGGTTCGATTCCTGCAGGGAAGATACTAAATGGTCCAAAATGGAAAATATGGACGGTTAAGTGTTTGGTCGTGCTTGGTCAGAAGAAAGGGAAAATCAGAACAAATTCCCCCCCTTTTAGGAAAGGATTGGATACTAAACGTTTTAACGATTCGGTAAACTAAGCCCAGGAGAAAACACCCCAGCTCGATCAAGGGTGTTTTTTGCTCGTTAATAGGTTGGACATGGGCATAAATTGCGAGTTAATACTGAACAGCACTAGTAGGGGCAGTATGTGAGCGTGACCAATTTTGAATTATAAAAATTAACCAGCATCAAAAATACTGATGTCAGGAAATAGGCTGAAACAGGGTGTAGCAACTTGCCGTTTTCTTTCCAAGTCAGAGTTTAGAATCATTAGGATGTTTGCTTTAGACTTAGGGATAGTTATAGGAGAGAGTATGGAAAATCATCATCGGGAATTTCGTTTTTCGGTCAGCTCTATCATGAGCTTTGTTTGGCGTGGCATTGTCGTAGGAATTGTGTCGGGTGTGGTAGTTAGTTTGTTTCGTCTAGCAATTGAACTGCTTTTTGAAGAGGTCATTGCTGTTTATCATCAAGCGCGACTAAATCCGTTACTATTGGTGCCGATTACCTTGGTTAGTCTCCTTGTGGTTTGGCTCATCAGTCTTTTAGTCAAGTCAGATCCGGATATTAAGGGCTCGGGCATTCCTCACATCGAGGGGGAATTAAAAGGTCTGCTTCGGACAGATTGGTGGAGTGTCCTTTGGAAGAAATTCCTTGCAGGAGTTTGCTCCATTTCAATGGGTTTTATGCTCGGTCGTGAAGGACCAAGTATTCAGTTAGGAGCTATGTCTGCCAAAGGAGTAGCTCATTTTTTAAAGGCAAGCCGTATGGAAACAAGAGCTTTTATTGCAAGTGGAGCAGCAGCAGGTCTCTCAGCAGCCTTTAATGCACCGATTGCAGGTCTCCTTTTTGTTGTTGAAGAAATTTACCATCATTTTTCTCGAATGGTTTGGGTAACAGCCTTGGTTGCAAGCCTAGTTGCCAATTTCATTTCATTGAATATATTTGGTCTAACACCTGTTTTGTCCATGAATCAGGAACTCCCTTTTCTGTCCTTAGAGCAATACTGGGTTTTTATCCTGCTGGGCATGTTTTTAGGGGTGATGGGCTTTAGTTATGAAAAGGTTATTTTAAACTTTCACCATTTCTATGATTTTCTTGGGAAAAAGTTTCAGATTCCACCCTATGCTTACGGCTTTATCGTGATTCTCTTCGTGATTCCAATCGGCTATTTTTATCCGCAGTTACTAGGTGGTGGGCATCGTTTGATTCTTTCTCTGGCTCAGGAACAGATACTCTTACCGACAGTTTTCTTCTATTTTGTCGTTCGCTTTATTTGGAGTATGATTTCTTATAGTAGTGGTTTACCAGGAGGTATTTTCTTACCTATGCTGACCTTGGGTTCTCTTTTGGGGCTGGCTTTTGGTCTGGTTTTGGAAGACTTTGCTCTAATTTCTACGAATGCCTTGCCTCTTTTTATCGTCTTGGGAATGGCGGGCTATTTTGGTGCGATTTCCAAAGCGCCACTGACTGCTATGATTTTGGTAACGGAAATGGTCGGGGATTTGAAACAACTGATGACCATTGGAGTTGTGACACTCGTTGCCTATATCGTTATGGACTTATTAAAAGGGGAGCCTATCTATGAAGCCATGCTCGCTAAAATGACGATTGCGCATGCGACAGATATCGTTGAGCCTACCTTGATTGAGCTCATTGTTTCAGATAAGATTGCTGGAAAAAAAGTAAGAGAATTGGCTCTTCCGAAAAATATCCTCATTACGACCCAAATCTATCATCAAAAGTCTGAATTAGTAGATGGAGATACTCTCTTGCATGCAGGAGCGACTATTTTTGCAGTTGTCAATGAGAAAGAGATGGACGAGTTCAAAGGGATATTGATGTAGATACGCATGGTGGAAAAAGGAGTAGTAATGGAGAAAATAGGAGATAGTTATCAGTATTCCTACGGACTATGTTTACGCTTAGGAATAGTAGGAGTGGCTGTTGGCTTGCTCGTTGGAATGGTCGATACCCTCTTTGGTCGTGTTTTACTCTATGTGGGGGAGATTCGAACAGTTGCCCTAGCCTATCTTCTTCCTTTTTTAGGAATGGCAGGTCTTGTGCTTGTCTTTTTCTACCATCATTTTAGCAAAGAGGCGCAGAAAGGAATGACTTTGATTTTTGAGGTTGCACAGGGAAAAAAGCAGATGATCCCTTTGCACTTGCTTCCTTTGGTTGTGGTTTCGACCTGGTTAACACATCTTTTTGGTGGAAGTGCTGGGCGAGAGGGAGTGGCAGTTCAACTTGGGGCGACCATTTCGCATCGCTTTAGTCCCTCTTTTACCTTTCCTAACTCCAGCCAGGTATTCCTTATAACTGGAATGGCGGCGGGGTTTGCTGGTTTATTTCAAACGCCGCTAGCAGCCCTATTTTTTGCTTTAGAAGTCATCACCCTTGGTCAGCTACAGCTATATGCTTTAATTCCGTGTTTATTTGCGGTTTATACGGCGAGTAGCTTCTCGAATTTTTTAGGGTTGGAAAAATTTTCACACCTTCTATCTCTCACTCAGACTATCACCATAGGAGTATTTCTGAAAGGTATGTTACTGGGACTTTTATTTGGTATAGCGGGAAATCTCTTTGTCTATCTCCAAAACCTGTTAAAAGAGAGGCTTACTCTTTATGTGAGAAATCCCTATTTGCGGATTGTTATGGTAGGGGCTCTGCTTAGTTTAGCACTCAGCCTAGCACATTTTGGACGCTATGCAGGGCTTGGGACGAACCTGATTGAAGCGAGTTTTTCTACGCATCAGATTTACTATTATGATTTTCTCTTGAAATTGATCTTTACCGTGTTGACTTTGGCAGCTGGTTTTCAAGGTGGTGAAGTGACTCCACTATTTGCGATTGGTGCGTCGCTTGGTGTCATTCTTGCCCCTATTGTCGGATTGCCAGTCGAAGTAGTGGCAGCTGCTGGTTATATCAGTGTTTTTGCCAGTGCGACTAATACGCTACTTGCTCCGATTTTCATTGGTGGGGAAGTCTTTGGATTTCAGAACCTCCCATTTTTTGCCATAACGATTATCATCAGCTACATGCTTAATAGGAGACAATCCATTTATAGTCTACAGAGGATGATCAGTCTTAGAGAAGGATAATACGCTTCAAAAATCTCTTTCTTCAAAGGACGTCAGTATCTTCTTGCTCTTGCAAGCTCTATTTCACCTTAGTGGTATCCTAGCACTCACAAGTTTATTGTCTAGGGTGACATTTTTGTGAGATCTGAAAGGAGTATCAAAAAGAATAAGATCCAAGGGCGTATAAAAAGCGCCCTATCCAAGGAAATCTGTATCTGGAAAGTGAACGGAAGTCACAACAACTACAGCAAATAGGAGAGTGATGCAGTGTTCAATTAAGATATGAAGGTGTTAATAAAATAGAAAGAAAAATAGGAAATCGGAGAAGATTCGCCAGTCATCAATACGATTCATCTTTTTTACCATTTTTAGTCCGCATGTAGCTCAATTGTACCTATAAATGTAAAGACTATACAAAATAAAGAAATGATGCTGGGCTTAAGCCCAGCATCATTTCTTAGAGTTCATCTTCCTATTAGTTTATATATCAGTATTTAGGCTTTTAAAGTTGCAACGAGGTCTGTTGCGAATTGTTCAAGACGCACGATATCGTCTTCTTCAGCTGCCAGATCAACTTTGACATTTTCAGCCCCTTTAGTGGCACCACGTGATGCCAACATGAGATCAAAGTCATCTACGGATTTACAGAAATCTTCATAGAAGGTGTCACCTGATCCGCAGACACCGTAGATTTTACCAGTCAAATCATAGTCAGCCAAGTCTGTATAGAAATCAACGATTTCATCAGGTAATTCGCCATCTCCACCATAAGAATAGGTATAGGTTGCCACGATAATAATATCTGCCTCTAAAATTTCTTCCGTTTCAATGGTGGTACATTCGTCATTGTGCACTTCAAGACCGAGCTCTTCGAGTTTCGTTGCGACAATATCCGCAATTTCTTCTGTATTGCCTGTCATACTAGCGTAGACAATTTTTGCCAGTGCCATAATTTCCTCCAAAAATAGATGATAGCCTTAGTATACCACATTCTCTCAATTTTCAAAAGCGCTACTTTTATGATAGAATGAAAAAAAGGAGACTATGGCATGTTAGAAATGATTTTTGAAAAAATAACAGAATACCAGACCATTATTATTCATCGCCATCTGCGACCAGACCCAGATGCTTTAGGCAGTCAGGTAGGATTGCAGCGTTTGTTGCAAAAAAACTTCCCTGAAAAGACCATTAAGGTGACCGGTTATGCAGAGGCGAACCTTGCTTGGTTAGCCCAGATGGAGACAGTTGAAGATGGAGAATATCAGGGAGCTTTGGTCATTGTCACTGATACGGCTAATCAAGCGCGGATTGATGACGAACGATATGACCGAGGAGACTTTCTGATTAAGATAGATCACCACCCTAATGACGAAGTTTATGGAGACATTTGCTGGGTTGATACTAGGGCGAGTTCGTGTAGTGAGATGGTCGCACAATTTGCCTTGGAGATGGACTTGAAGATGGATAGCGATATCGCTTATCTTTTGTATGCAGGTATTGTTGGGGATACTGGGCGTTTTCTATATCCTGCAACCTCTGCCAAGACCTTTGAGATTGTAGCAAAACTTCGCCAATACGATTTTGACTTTGTAGGACTTTCGCGCCAGATGGACTCGGTAGACTATAGGGTCGCCAAACTGATTGCCTATGTTTACGACCATTTAGAAGTGGACGAAAATGGGGCGGCACGTGTGATTCTCAGTCAAAACTTACTTAAGGAATATGGGCTTAAAGATGCCGACACCTCCTTTATCGTAGGAATACCAGGGCGGATTAATACCGTTAAAAGTTGGGGTGTTTTTGTCGAGCAATCAGATGGTTCTTATCGTGTACGTTTACGGAGTAAGTTTCTTCCGATCAACGAGATTGCGAAACGTCACCGGGGAGGAGGGCATCCATTGGCTAGTGGGGCAAATGCTTCTTCTTTGGAAGAAAATGAAGAAATCTATCAAGAATTGCAGCAGGTGGCAGCAGATGCAAGCAAGTAGTCGCTGTCTTCGACTCATGGGAACAGTGATTGAAGTGAACATCTGGCACCAGAATGCCGAGCCTATTTTAGATCAGGTAGAAGACCTTCTCTATCTCTATAAAGATCGTTTTTCAGCAAACGATTTGACCTCTGAACTCATGGAAGTCAATCTCAATGCAGGAGTGCAGGCAGTGCCTGTGGCGGCTGATTTGTTTGAACTGATTTCGCTTGGAAAGTTTCATAGTTGTGCCCCTCATAGTCGCTTAAATATCACGATTGGTCCTTTGGTTCAGGCTTGGCGGATTGGGTTTGTAGATGCGCGTGTTCCTAGTCACGCTGAAATTGAGAAGAGACTGCCCCTTATCAATCCCAGGGATATCGAATTAAATCAAAGAGAGCAGTCTGTCTTTCTAAAAAGAGAGGGCATGGCTATTGACTTAGGGGCTCTTGCTAAGGGATATGTTGCTGATCGAATCGTTGAACATTTAGAGAGAATGAATGTATCAAGTGGTTTTATCAATCTCGGTGGGACTGTGAGAACCTTTGGCGTGGCTAGTCATCATCTCGATGGCTTGTGGCAAATTGGCATTCAACATCCAAAACTTCCTCGAGGAAATAAGGTTGCAATTTTGAAAATGGGTGCCGAGTCTGTCGTGACCTCGGGTATCTATGAACGAACCTTGACCCATAAGGGAAAAACCTACCATCATATTTTTGATAGTCAGACAGGTTATCCTGTTGCAAACGATGTAGCTAGTTTGACCATTGTTTCTAAGAAATCTATTGATGGTGAAATATGGACCACTCGTTTGTTTGGTAGTCCGGTGTCGGATATTTACCAGACCATCTTAGGAGAGACAGGTTTAGAAGCTGTTATTCTTACCAAGGCTCATCAGATGCTTGTGACCCCAGGCTTACAAGACCGCATCAAGGTATGGGAAGAGGGGAAACTGAAAGAGCTCGATAATGAAATCATCGACTTAGCTTTGATTACATCTGATACTGGGAATTTGTGGACAGATACAGATTCTGGAGCAACTGAGGGATATTTTGGGGGAAAGGTGACAGTCGATGCTACTTCTAGTGCCTCTATTCATTAAAAAATTTGGACACGACAAACGCATGAAGAAAAAATCGTTTTCAGAAAGCGAAAATCATAACTAGATATCAATCATTGTAGTACACTAGAATAG